>NZ_JAAUVM010000022.1:0-125195 GCF_012030485.1 Pseudomonas sp. B14(2022) | reverse complement strand
CCACCCGCCCCAGCACTGCAATTCTTCACCACCACCCCAGACCTCAGCTTCGAAGACGCCCTGGCCCACGCCAGCAGTGTGCTACGTTGCGCCGCCGTTGCCGCACAGACGGCGGGGGATCAACTGGACGGCCCTTCACGCACGCTGGTGCTGTCGGTCATGCACCTGGTGGACATGGCCAGTGTGATGGTTGACCGGTCACTGGAGTGTGTGCAGCCACGCTAAAAGCACAGTGGGTCTCTGTGGCGAGGGGGCTTGCTCCCGCTGGGCTGCGCAGCAGCCCATTGCTTAGCAACGACCTCTCTAACCTAAGGGCCCCACTGCTCGGCATGGTGTTTCAGCACAAACAGCTAACGCAGCGTTAGAGAACTTAACTACAACGCAGCAGGAACCGTCCGACTTCTTTTCGAACATCTCGTGACCTCTTATAAACATCCAACCAACCCTGGTTGCATAACAATAAGAGGTCATCCCCATGAACGAACCAACAAGCCCTGCCCGCGTCGCCGTCATTCAGTTCAACCCCCAGGTCGGTATAGCCAACCGAAGCGACAACCTGCATCAAAGTCTTGTGCTGGCGACTGAAGCAGCCAATGGTGGCGCCAATCTGATCGTGCTGCCGGAGCTTTCCAACTGCGGCTATTTCTTCAGCAGCCGCCAGGACGCGTTTGATCATGCAGAGGCGGTGCCGAGCGGACCGAGTGTGCGGGAATGGATCGATTTTGCCTGCAAGCACCAGGTGTATCTGGTGGCTGGCCTTAGCGAAATCGACGGTATGCAGCTGTTCAACACAGCCGTGTTGCTGGGGCCCAACGGGTTCATAGGCAAATACCGCAAAGCCCATTTATGGAACTTGGAAAAGCTTTGGTTCACGCCGGGGGATACTGGCTTTCCAGTGTTTGAAACGCCGATCGGTCGTATCGGCCTGCTGATCTGCTGGGACATCTGGTTCCCGGAGGTGCCGCGCATTTTGAGCCAGCAAGGCGCCGATATCATTTGCAGCTTGAACAATTGGGTGTGGACACCCCCACCGTTGTTCGATGAGGCAGGAAAGTGCATGGCGTCGTACCTGACGATGACAGCTGCACATGTGAACAACGTATTTATCGCGGCCGCGAGCCGCATTGGTGAAGAGCGAGACGCCCGCTATCTAGGCTGCTCCCTAATTGCGGGGACAAATGGCTGGCCAATCGGTGCCGTGGCTTCGGCCAATCGCCAGGAGATCCTGTTCGCCGACATTGACATCACCAGCGCCCGCAGCGCGCCGATCTGGAACAGCCTCAATGATCTGCAGCGGGACCGTCGCAATGATCTTTATGATCAGATGCTCGGGTATTCCCAACACCCTGCCCTGCCTCGCTGAGAGGAGGGCACATTATGGAAAGGTTATTTACCAAGAAAACACCGATCTGCTCACGGGTGGA
Source organism: Pseudomonas sp. B14(2022) (assembly GCF_012030485.1). NCBI lineage: Bacteria > Pseudomonadati > Pseudomonadota > Gammaproteobacteria > Pseudomonadales > Pseudomonadaceae > Pseudomonas > Pseudomonas sp. B14(2022). Next base: position 123,771 of record NZ_JAAUVM010000022.1, on the reverse strand, counting down.
TATCACAGTGGTTGCACTGGGACTGGTCGCAACCTTGCTCGCGGTATGGGTTGTAGCCAGTCATCGGGGTTCGTGGCCAGGATACAGTGAGATGGTGACGGCCCTACCCCACCCCGCCGCCTGGTTGCGGTGGGTAGTGGGAGATATCAGCGAAGTTGCCTTCTACAAGCATGAACTCGCGTCACTGGGCCTATTGAGTGGTGCCTATCTGGCTTGGTGGGCGAGCAAGCGCGGCAAAGCCTGGCAGGGCTTTTCCATTTGCTATGGCACCGGATTATGGCCTTGGGTGGTGACCAGTTCGTTGATCGGGCTGTTGCTGAGCAACCTGCTGTGGGGTTGGAGCGTTACCGCCGAAACCTGGCAGCCTACGTTTGCGGCGTTTGTTTCATTGCCAGCAGCGATAGTGCTCATGTTTGGCAGCGGTTGGAAGGTCGCCCTCAATGGTGCAGTGCTGGGAGCATTGCTGGTTACTCCATTGTGCTTGTTGATCGTCAATCTGGTGTGTGTGCCACTGGGTTTACCAGCCGTGGTCGGTAATGTGCTGGGCATGGCTATCGGAAGCGTCATCGCATTTGCACTGTGTCGTCGGGTGCCCTCGCTGGTGCGTTCGGACGCTATCGCTCCAGACCGACCGATACCTGTTACCCCGCCCAGTTACGGAGTGTTCTGGAGCCTGCGCCGAGTGCTGGCGGACTTTTCCGAAGCACCCTTTTTTGGAAATGAGTTGGCCAGTCTCGGACTGTTGGCAGGAGTGTTACTTGCCTATGCCCTCAACCCCATGAGCCCGGCTTATGGCTCCGGCCTGCTTTTGCACATGGTAGGAGCGCAGGCACTGACGTCGGCTTTTGGCGTAGTGATCTGGCGCCATCAATGGATAAAGCGGGGTTGGTATCCCACCTATGTACCGTTGGTATCAGTGGTGCCGGCAGCAGTGTTGACCCACGGTGGCAGTTGGATGGTGGTGACTTCAAGTGCATTGCTGGGCGCACTGGTCGCACCGCCGTTGGCCTGTGCAATTGGGGCGAGACTGCCTGCCCATTTTCATCCGTACATTGGCAATGTAGTTTCAATGGCGTTGAGTACGTTGATGATTGTGCCGATCGTAGGTTGGCTGGCAACTTGAAAGGTGTGGTTAGGGGCCCCCCTAACCACTTTTGAACACAACAATAATCGATCAAGCCAACGGCACCCGACGCATCGTCAGCGCCACTCGACCCACAAAGAAACTCAACGCCGCACGCGACAGTTGCTTGGGCGTCACCTCACGGGATCTCTGCTCGGCCTGTGGCTTCAGCTCCTCGTCCTCGCACAAATGCACTACGCCATCTGATGCATTCGCACCCCATGCCGGCCAATTGCTCCGCACTATCCTGACACCGGGCTGTCGTACTTCCATGCGCCTAAAACCCGGAGAAATCATGACCCAGGATGTCCTTGCCAAAGAAACCAACCGCCGCCAACTGCAGCAGATCATCTCCGGGCTGTCCGACGGGATCATCCTGGCCGAGGTCGACCAGACCATCCTCTGGGCCAATGAAGCAGCGCTGACCATGCACGGGGTGACTGAGGTCGCGGCACTGGGCAGCAATACCCGGGAATACGCCGAACGCTTCGCCTTGCGCTATCGCAATAATCATCCCTTGCCCCTGGAGAATTACCCCCTCGCCCGCGCGGCGGCAGGCGATGAATTCAGCGACGTGGTTGTGGAGGTCATGCCCACCTCCGATGAAGAAAAAACCTGGGTGCATCGCCTGCGCAGCCTGGTCATCAGCGACTCCCATGGCACGCCTGAATTGCTGGTGCTGATCCTCAGCGACGCCACCGAATGGGCCAGCGCCGAACAGCGCTTCGAAAAAACCTTCAACGCCAACCCGGCGCCGGCGGTGATCTGCCGCCTCAGCGACCTGCGCTATATCAAAGTGAACCAGGGCTTCCTGGAGATGACCGGCTACAACCGTGACCAGGTGATCGGCCGCTCAGTGTATGAGCTGGACGTGCTGGAGCATGCCGAGCGCAGGGACCTGGCCGTTCAGCGCCTCGGTGAAGGCGCGACCATCCCGCAGATGCAGGCCGAGCTGAAACTGCCCGGAGGCGGCAGCAAACTGGTGATTGTCGCCGGCCAGCCGCTGGACATGAACGAAGAAGACTGCATGCTGTTTTCCTTCACCGACCTGGAGCCACGCCGCAAGGCCGAAATCGCCCTGCGCCAGAGTGAAGAGCGCTTCGCCAAGTCGTTTCGCCTGACGCCGGTGCCCACATTGGTGTGCAGCGCCGACAATCGGCAGGTGGTGGATGTCAACGAAGCATTCATGGCCATGACCGGGTACACCAGTGAAGAGCTGATCGGTAAATCCACCGAAGACATCAACTTCATTGACAGCCAGGAGACAGCCGCCCAGTTGTTCGCCACCCTGGAGAAAGCCGGCAACCTCGATGGCCAGGACCTCAGGGTGCGCAAGAAAGGCAACGAGGTCATCGACTGCGTGGTCTCGGCCGACACGGTCATCATTCAAGATGTGCCCTGCTATCTGCTGGTGATGATGAACATCACCGAACGCAAGCGCTCGGAACTGGAGTTGGTGGCGGCCATCGAGGAAGTGATGCAGGACGCGTCCTGGTTCAGCCAGACCCTGATCGAGAAACTGGCCAATGCCAAGAGCGTCAACAGCCCCAACCTGCCGAACGTGGCCTTCACCGACCTGACCGCCCGTGAGCGTGATGTACTCGGTCTGATCTGCGAGGGCCTGGCCGACAAGGAGATCGCCTCACGCCTGAAATTGGCGCCCAACACCGTGCGTAACCATGTGGCTACGGTGTACTCGAAACTGGGGGTGCATAGCCGTAGCGCAGCGATCGTCTGGGCTCGTGAACGCGGACTGTTTGCCGGTGAACTGCGGGTCAAGAAAAGCCGATAAAAGTGCAAATGCACTAGTACAGTTAGTGCGAATTCGCCTTATCCAGCGCAGTCGCAATCCCTAACCTTCAGGGTGTGAGTACAGGGCTTTTAACCTGTGCCGTCGTAAAAACGACACCTTGAAGGAACCCACATGTTTACACTCTCTCAACTGCGAAATTGCATCGAAGAAGGCCTCGCGCCGCTGACATGCGAGTTCACCCTGTGCCGGGATGCGTCGCTGACCCTCAAGGTCTACGACGCCGACACCGGCCGGGTGGACCTGGTGGTGACGGGGATCAGCACCAACCGGCTGCAGACCCCGCAAGACGTGGAAAAGATGGTGGAAGAACTGCGCTACGAACTGCAAAGCAACAACATGGGCAACGTCACGCTGGAAGACGCGCCTTCAACGACGAACCAATGAAATAGAACACCCCGCCCGCGACGATGAACGCGCCTAACATGTAGAACATGTAGTGGGCCGGCAGGCTGGCCAGCACCAGCCCGCACAGCACCGGCCCCAGCGCAGCCCCCAGGTTGGACAGGTTCTGCGCCCCGTAATACATGCCGCGTAAGTGGTCCGGGGCGATCCGGTCGATAAACATGTATTCGGCCGGGAACACGATGATTTCCCCCACGGTAAATACCGCCATCGCCAGCACCCACCACAGCACGTTGGTGGACAGTGCAAAACCGATCAAGCCCAACATGAACATGCCCAGGCCTGCGATCAGCCATTGGCTGAGGTAGCGGTGGGAAATACGTCGGCCAATCACGTACTGCCAGGCGATCACCAGCACGGCGTTGGTGGTGAGCACGGCGCTGATAACGGTGTAGGTGTATTCAGCACTGGTGGTGGTGACCAGGTACTGCGAGAGGTAGGCGGTGAACTGGCCGAACACCACGGCGCTGAGCACACCCCCGAGGGTGAAGCACACCAGGCGATGGTCACGCAGCAGCACGCGACCAACGGCCAGGAACGGCACCGGCTTTTGCGTGACATCGACGGTCGCCAGGGTGCGATCGCCCCAACGCCAGTACAGCAGGAAAAACCCCGCCCCCAACAGCGCCGACAAGATGAACGGCAGGCTGATGTCCAGCTTGGCCACCATCGCCCCAAAGAACGGCCCGGCGGCATAGCCGATATTGGTCAGTGTGTACTTGATGGAAAACACTTCGCTGCGCGCATCCTCCGGCAGCAAGCTGGCAAAACCGGCCTTTACCGCAATATCGATGACCGCGTAGGCCAGGTTGATCAGGATCAGGCAGCTGTAGAACGCCCAGATGTTCTGCGCCAGCACCGTACCGATAAACCCCAGCCCAAACAGCACGCTCAACCCCAGCAACAACCGATAACTGTTGATGCGGTCGACCAGAAAACCGCCATACACGCTGAGCAGCGAGCCGACGATCAACGAGCTGCCGATCACCAGCCCAACCTGGGTGATGTCGAGGGCAAAGTGGCGGGTGAGGTAGATCACCAGGTAAGGAAAGGTAATCGCCTTGGCCAGCGTCAGCAGCAACGTGGCGGACAACAACAGGTTCACGGCGCGGGGGTAGTTTCTTATTGTGGCAAGCATCCTGCTCTCTTTCTTTGAAGGTAACACGGTCTTGATGGCCGGTTACCTTAACGCAAGAGCCGAAAAAAGACGCGGGTCATTTCTTGACGGGCGTGATCTCCAGGATGGTGCCGTTGGTGGTTTTGAGCAGCACGAACTTATCGCCCACACGGGCCCACTGGCTGTCGGCTTCAGGCTGCTTGAGACCGCGTTTCTTCCAGTCGCTGACCGCCGACTCCTCGCGCATCAGGATGTCCGGGGCACGGTCGCCTTCTTTCAAATCACGGGTATTGATGTTCGAAGGCTGCACGGTTTCCTGGGGGGTATCGCCGGCCTGCACGGCAAAACTGGCGGTGGACAGGCTGGCGGCGGCCAGGACACAGGCGGCTAGGGTTTTGGACTTCATGGGTGCTCCTTCAATGAATGATGCGTACCCAGGTTCCGACCGCGGGCGCATGAAATCATTCAGCCTTCTGAACCTTGATCCCCTGTGATGAGCATCGGTATCTTCACAACTTTTCAGCCCCTGACAAATCTCCCTGTGGCTTACGCGCCTCGCCCATTGCCACCATGAAATAAATCCTGTAATTTTTCATGAAATTATTAGATATAAATTTCATGAACCAGCAAGAAGAACTCGACGCCCTAGCGATCCTGATCCACGACCTGCGCAAGCACAAGAAGCTCACCCTCGCCCAACTCGCACAGAAGATCGAGCGTTCGGTGGGCTTTCTGTCCCAGGTGGAACGCGGCTTGTCGCGTCCGACCGTGGCGGATCTCACCGCCATCAGCCATGCCCTCGATGTGCCCACCACCTATTTCTACAGCCTGTCCAAACCCAAGGCCGTGAGTTGGGTCACCCGCCCCAACGAACGTCGCACGGTGTATTACGCCAACGGCATCACCGACATCCTGGTTTCCCCCAGCATGAAGGGTGCCTTCTCGATGCTCGACAGCCTGCTGGCACCCGGTGCCAACAGCGGTGAACAGACCATAAGCGACCGCGCCGAGCAGGCCGGATTTGTACTGGAAGGCGAATTGACGCTGTGGGTAGAGGGTGAGGCCGATTCGGTCACCCTCGGCCCCGGTGACAGCTTCCACCTGGCCAGTTTCGCCCACTGCCGCTACGCCAACCTGACCGACCTGCCCGCCCGCGTGCTGTGGGTTTACAACTAGGAGCAACACCCGTGAAAAGCCAAGCCTCCACGTTACTGGCCGAAGTACGGACCTTTCGCCAGAACCATCCCGACGTGCGTTATGTCGACCTGATCGCCCTGGACATCCCCGGGCATTTCTACGGCAAGCGCTACCCCATCGAGATGCTCGAAAAGGTCGCCGCCGGCAGCCCCTTGAAGCTGCCGCAAAACGCCGTGCTGCTGGGGGTTCAGGGCGGGCTGTTCAAGATCGGCGACTACTGCTTCCACGACGGCGACCCGGATGCCAACCGTCGCCTGGTGCCCGGCACGCTCAAGCCGGTGAGCTGGGAGTCGCAGCCGTTGGGGCAGATGTTGATCACCTCGGACGGCACCGAAGCGCCGATCGAATTCGAACCTCGCGAAGTCCTGGCCAAGGTGCTGGAACGCCTGCACCACAAAGGCATTCACCCGGTGGTGGCCTTCGAACTGGAGTTCTACCTGTTCGACAAAAAACTCGACAACGGCCTGCCGCAATTCGCCCGCGACCCGCTGAGCAATGACACCGACGACCAGCCCAACCTGCATATCGAACGGCTGTCGCGCTTCAGCGAGGTGCTGGACGATATGGCGCAGACCGCCAAGGACCAGGGCATCGACATCACCGTGATCACCGCCGAGCTCGGCCCCGGTCAGTTCGAGATCAATTTCGGTCACCTCGACGACGGCCTGCGCGCCGCCGACTGGGCGGCCCTGTTCTGCCGCAGCACCCGCGGCGTGGCGCTGAAACACGGCTACCGCGCCAGCTTCATGGCCAAGCCTTACCTGCAATTTCCCGGCAGCGGCATGCATTTGCATGTCAGCCTGTATGACGGCGCGGGCAACAATGTGCTCGCGGCGCACCAGCAGCAACCGCTGCGCCACGCCGTGGCCGGTTGCCTGGAATTGTTGCCCCATTGCATGCCGATCTTCTCGCCCAACCACAACGCCTTCCGTCGGCTGGGCGGTACGGTCAACGCCGCGACCCGCGCCAGTTGGGGGTTTGAAGACCGCGATGCGTGCGTGCGCATCCCCGATTCCGACCCGCGCAACCTGAGGATCGAACATCGCCTGGCCAGTGCCGACGCCAACCCGTATCTGGTGCTGGCGGCGATCCTGGTCGGCCTTGAGCATGGCCTTGAAGCCAAGCGCGAACCTATCGCGCCACTGAACGAGGACCGCAGCAGCGGCACCGACTTTCCCGTGGAAATGCTCGATGCCGTGCGCGCCATGCAGCATCAGCCAGTATTGCGCGATAAGCTGGGCGCTGAATTTATCGACGTGTACTGCGAAAACAAACGCCAGGACCACCTGGCCTTTCAACAAGAGATCAACGCGCGGGAATACCGCTGGTTTCTCTAACCCTGGAATAACGATGACCGAACAAAGCGCCCCGGCCCTCAAGGAAATCTTCAACGTCGAACGCCTGCAACACATCGCCAGCGAAATGACGGCGGTGTACCCGGCGTTCGACGCCAAGGGGTTTCTCAAGCATGCCAAGGCCGGGCTGGCCGAGTTGTCGGTGATGCAGCGTATGGCGCGGGTCAGCGAAAGCCTGCACGCGGTGATCCCGCTGGACTATGCCCAGAGCCTCAAGCTGCTTTACGCCCTGGCCCCGCGTCTGAACAGCGGGTTTGTCAGTCTGTGCCTGCCGCACTATGTGGCGAGCTACGGCCTGGATGACTTCAAGCGCTCCATGGCCGCGCTCAAATACTTCACCACCTTTGGCTCGGCTGAATTCGCCATAAGACACTTCTTGCTCCACGACTTCGAACGCACTTTGGCGGTCATGCAAACGTGGTCGCTGGATGACAACGAACACGTGCGCCGCCTCGCCAGCGAAGGCTCGCGCCCGCGCCTGCCGTGGTCGTTTCGCCTGGCCGCGGTGCAGGCTAACCCCGAGCTGTGTGCGTCGATCCTCGACAACCTCAAGGCCGACAGCAGTCTCTACGTACGCAAATCCGTGGCCAACCACCTCAATGACATCACCAAGGACCACCCGGATTGGGTACTCAGCCTGATCGAAGGCTGGAACCTGCATAACCCGTACACCGCCTGGATCGCCCGCCATGCGCTGCGCAGCCTGATCAAGCAGGGCAACACCCGCGCGCTGACCATCATGGGCGCCGGCGCCAAGGCCGAGGTGAAGCTCCATGACCTGAGCGTGACCCCGGCGGTGATCACCCTGGGCGAGCGGATCACCCTGTCGTTCAACCTGGAATCCACCGCTGCCACTGCGCAAAAGCTGGTGGTGGACTACGCCATCGACTACGTCAAAAGCGCCGGGCACAGCGCGGCCAAGGTGTTCAAGCTCAAGGCGTTTACGCTCGGCGCAGGTGAACAGCACAGCCTGCGCCGCGAGCAGCATATTCGCGCGTTGACCACGCGCAAGCACTATCCCGGCAGGCATACGGTGCATGTGTTGGTGAACGGGGAGCGATTGGGCAGTGCGCAATTCGAATTGCGCGATTAACCCGATGTCACCCACACCACAGATCACTGTGGGAGGGTTTCATCCGTTGGATTCGCCGAGCAACAGTGGCTGCTCCCGCGCGCACAACTCCACCACGTAATCCCACAACACCCGCAATCGCACCGACTTGTGCAGTTCCCGGCGCGAGCTGATCCAGTAACTGCGCTGGATCCCCTCCCCCGGCAGCAACGGCACCAGCTCCGGGTCGCCCGACGCCATGAAGCACGGCAACACCGCAATCCCCAAACCGGAGCGCGCGGCCTGGTGTTGGGCGATGACGCTGGTGCTGTGGAACACCACCTTGGGGTTACGGCAGAAACTGCTGAGGAACTTCAATTCCTGGCTGAACAGCAGGTCGTCGACGTAATCGATCCATGAATGGGCCGCGAGATCTTCGCGTTTTTCAATCGGTGGGGTGCGCGCCAGGTAGGCGCGGCTGGCATAGAGTGCCAGGCGGTAATCGGTGAGTTTACGCGTGACCAATTGACCGACGCTGGGGCGTTCGAGGTGGATGCTGATTTCCGCTTCGCGGTTGAGGATGCTGACGAAGCGCGGCACCGCCACCAGTTCCACTTCCAATCCAGGGTAGCGGTCGAACAGCCCGCCCATGCGCCCGGCGAGGAACATCACCCCCAACCCTTCGGCCACCCCGAGGCGGATCTTGCCCAGGGGCGCAGCGGAGTGGGTCAGTTCGTCCTCGGCCAGCAGCGCGACGTTTTCCATGGCTTCGGCGTGTTTGAGCAGGGCTTCGCCGGCAGGGGTCAGTTCGTAACCCTGGGCGTGCTGCACGAACAGCGCGGTGCCGAGGCTCTTCTCGATGGCTTCGATATGCCGGGCCACGGTGGCATGCGTGGTTTTCAGGCGCTGCGCGGCGGTGAGCAGGCGACCGCTGCGCTGCAACTCAAGAAAATACCGCAGGTCATTCCAGTCGAACATGTCGCCTCCATTGCATGAGCCCCAGGCAGCGCTGTTTAAAAACGCACAGCAGCTGGGTAAAAACTAACATTTTTAAGACGAAAACTAACAACTAGGATGGAGCCAATAAGAAAAACAAGCGAGACCTCAGATGCCCATTGCAGCTGCTGAATACGATTATGTGGTAGTAGGCGCCGGCCCCGCAGGCTGCCTGCTCGCCAATCGACTGTCCGCCAACCCCGCCCACCGCGTGCTGCTGCTCGAAGCCGGTGGCCGCGACAACTACCCCTGGATCCATATCCCCGTCGGCTACCTGTTCTGCATTGGTAACCCACGCACCGACTGGTGCTTCAAGACCGAAGCCCAGGAAGGCCTGCAAGGCCGTGCGCTGAGTTACCCACGGGGCAAGGTGCTCGGTGGCTGCTCCTCCATCAACGGCATGATCTACATGCGCGGCCAGGCCCAGGACTACGATGGCTGGGCGGCGGCAGGCAACGATGGCTGGGCCTGGAAAGACGTGCTGCCTCTGTTCAAGCAGAGCGAAAACCACTTTGCCGGCAGCTCGGAATTCCACAGTGACGGCGGCGAATGGCGAGTCGAGCAGCAGCGGCTGCATTGGCCGATCCTGGACGCCTTTCGGGACGCCGCAGCGCAAAGCGGCATTGCCACGATCAGCGACTTCAACCAGGGCGATAACGAAGGCTGCGGCTACTTCCAGGTCAACCAAAAGGCTGGAGTGCGCTGGAATGCAGCCAAGGCGTTTCTCAAACCGATCCGCCAGCGACCCAATCTCACCGTGCTGACCGAAGTCGAGGTGGACCGCGTGGTGCTGGAAAACGGCCGCGCCTCGGCCGTGATCGGGCGTCAAAACGGCCAGCAAGTGCGCTGGAAGGCGCGCAAGGAAATCGTGCTGTGCGCCGGCTCCGTGGGCTCGCCGGGCATCCTGCAACGCTCGGGGATCGGCCCGACCAGCGTGCTCAAGCCGTTGGGCATCGATGTGCTGCATGAACTGCCGGGCGTCGGCGGCAACCTGCAGGATCATCTGCAATTGCGGCTGATCTACAAGCTGGAAAACGCCCGCACCCTGAACCAGATCGCCGGCACCGTATGGGGCAAGATGGGCATGGGCCTGCGCTACCTGTACGACCGCAGCGGCCCGCTGTCGATGGCGCCCAGCCAGCTCGGCGCGTTTGCCCGCTCGGGCCCGGAACAGACCTCGGCCAACCTTGAATATCACGTGCAGCCGCTGTCCCTGGAGCGCTTTGGCGAACCGCTGCACGGGTTCCCGGCGTTTACCGCCTCGGTCTGCGACCTGCGCCCGCAAAGCCGTGGCCGCATCGATATCCGCTCGGCCAACCCGGCGGATGCGCCGCTGATCCGGCCCAATTACCTCAGCCATCCGGAAGACTTGCGGGTGGCCGCCGACGCTATTCGCCTGACCCGACGCATCGTCGCCGCACCGGCCCTGAGCCAGTTCAAACCGGTGGAATACCTGCCCGGCGACGCGCTGCAAACCGAAGAGCAACTGCATGAAGCCGCCGCGCGTATCGGCACGACGATCTTCCATCCGGTCGGCACCTGCCGCATGGGCAGCGATAAAGACGCGGTGGTCGACGCCCAGTTGTGCGTGCATGGCGTGCCCGGCCTGCGTATCGCCGATGCCTCGGTCATGCCGCGCATTACCTCCGGCAATACCTGTTCACCCACGCTGATGATCGCGGAAAAAGCCGCGCAGCTGATCCTTTCGCCGAACACAAGGAGTCTCGCCCCGGAGAAAGAACTGGTTCATGCAATCTGAATAGCGGCGCCAACCCTGGCGCCGACAGTGGAACAACAATAAATAATCACTGTGAGGGCTTCCCGATGTCAGAACATGCTCAACCCCTGGGCTCGGCGACCAACGCGAGCACCGGTAACGAATCAAGAAAAGTCATCTTCGCCTCGTCCCTGGGGACGGTGTTCGAGTGGTATGACTTTTTCCTCTACGGCGCCCTGGCGGCGGTGATCAGCAAACAGTTCTTTGCCGGGGTCAACGACACCACGGCGTTTATCTTTGCCTTGATGGCCTTTGCGGCCGGCTTTGTGGTGCGGCCCTTCGGCGCGCTGGTGTTCGGCCGCCTGGGCGACATGATCGGGCGCAAGTACACCTTTCTGGTGACCATCATTTTGATGGGCGTGGCGACCTTTTGCGTCGGCCTGTTGCCGACCTACGCCAGCATCGGTATCGCGGCACCGATCATCCTGATCGTACTGCGCATGCTGCAAGGCCTGGCCTTGGGTGGTGAATACGGCGGCGCAGCCACTTATGTGGCCGAGCATGCACCGGCCGGCAAACGCGGCCTCAACACCAGCTGGATTCAATCCACCGCGACCCTCGGTTTGCTGCTGTCGTTGCTGGTGGTGCTGGCATGCCGGTACTTTACCGGCGATCAGTTCGAAGTCTGGGGCTGGCGTATTCCGTTTCTGTTTTCCATTGTGCTGCTGGGTATTTCCACCTGGATCCGCATGAGCCTGCACGAGTCGCCGGCATTCCTGAAAATGAAAGAGGAAGGTAAGTCCAGCAAGGCGCCGATCCGTGAGTCCTTCGGTAAATGGGAAAACCTCAAGGTGGTGCTGATCGCGCTGTTCAGCATCAACGGTGGGCAAGCGGTGACGTTCTACGCGTCGCAGTTCTATGTGCTGTTTTTCCTCACGCAGTTCCTGAAGATGGACCCGGCCCTGGCCAATATGCTGCTGATCATCAGCGTGGTGATTGGCGCGCCGTTCTTCGTCTTCTTTGGCTGGCTGTCGGACAAGGTCGGGCGCAAACCGGTGCTGATGCTCGGCCTGCTGCTGGCCACCGCGCTGTACTTCCCGATCTTCAAGGGCCTGGCGCACTACACCAACCCGGCGATGGACCAGGCCAGCCGCCAGGCACCGATCACCGTGCTGGCCGACCCGGCCACCTGTACCTTCCAGTTCGATCCGGTAGGCAAGGCGAAATTTGACAGCCCGTGCGACAAGGTCAAGACCTTCCTGGTCAAGCAAGGCCTGCCGTACAGCAGCGCCGCCGCCCCGGCCGGCAGCCCGGTGCAGGTCAGCGTGGGTGAAGTGCGCATCGACGGCTTCGACGAGGCCGCGCTGCGCGGTGCAGTGACCCTGGCCGGCTACCCGACTTCTGCGGATGTGGCCCAGGTCAACAAGGTCATGGTGGTAGTGCTGATCGTGGTGCTGATCCTGATCGCCGCCATGTGCTACGGCCCGCTGGCGGCACTGATGGTGGAACTGTTTCCGACGCGTATTCGCTACACCTCGATGTCCCTGCCCTACCACATCGGTAACGGCTGGTTTGGCGGGTTCCTGCCGACCGTGTCGTTTGCGCTGGTGGTGTACACCGGGGATATCTTCTATGGCTTGTGGTACCCGGTGGTGGTGACGGGGGTGAGCCTGATTGTCGGATTGTTCTGCCTTAAAGAAACGCGGCATGTGGATCTCGACAACAATTAAACCGATCTCCTGAACACAGGAGATCCCTTGTGGGAGGGGGCTTGCTCCCGATAGCGGTGGTTCAGTCACAGCTGCGTTGACTGATATGGCGCTATCGGGAGCAATCCCCTTCCCACATTTATTCCGGCAACGCTTACACGAATTGCTGTACATCCATACAGATAACAGTTGCTCAAATCCCTCTGACTGAGCATCCTGCAAAGCATCAACCCGATCTGATGTGATGACCATGCGGCTGTACCTCTGTGAAAAACCCTCCCAGGCCAAGGACATTGCGGCCGTGCTCGGCGCCAGTCGCCGCGGCGACGGTTGCTGGTTGGGCAATGGGGTCACCGTCACCTGGTGCATCGGCCACCTGCTGGAAACCGCCCCGCCCGACGCCTACGACGCCAAATACAAACGCTGGGTACTGGCCGACCTGCCGATCGTCCCGGAAAAATGGAAGATGCTGGTCAAGCCCAAGACCGCCAGCCAGTTCAAGGCCGTCAAGCGCCTGCTGGGGGAAGCCCAGGAACTGGTGATTGCCACCGACGCCGACCGTGAGGGCGAGATGATCGCCCGCGAACTGGTCGAGCATTGTCGCTATCGCGGGCCGATCCAGCGGTTATGGCTGTCGGCACTGGACGATGCCTCCATCCGCAAGGCCCTGGCGGCACTCAAGCCAGGCGCCGAAACCTTCAGCCTGTACCACTCGGCCCTGGGCCGCTCCCGCGCCGACTGGCTGATCGGCATGAACATGAGTCGCCTGTTTACCCTGCTGGGGCGTCAGTCGGGGTATCAGGGCGTGCTGCCGGTAGGCCGGGTGCAAACACCGACCTTGCGCCTGGTGGTGGACCGCGACCGCAGCATCGCCGACTTCGTACCCGTGGCTTACTGGGCCATTGATGTGGACCTGCGCCACCCATCCATGACGTTTACCGCACAATGGCGCGCGACCGAGGATGCCTGTGACGACCAGGGCCGCTGCCTTGACCCGCAGTTGGCCCGGGACGCTGCCGACGCCATGACCAACGCCGCCAGCGCGCGGCTGATCAAGCTGCGCACCGAACGCATGCGCGAGGTGGCGCCCCTGCCCTTCGACCTCGGCACCCTGCAGGAAATCTGCTCGAAGAAGCTCGGCCTCGGTGCCCAGGAAACCCTGGATATCGCCCAGTCCCTGTACGAAACCCACAAGGTCATCACCTACCCGCGCAGTGACTGTGGCTACTTGCCGTTGAGCCAGCACAGTGAGGCGCCGAAGATCCTCGCCGCATTGGGCCGTGCGGATGCGGCAGTCAATGAGTTGATGCCGCATATCGATCCCCTGCGCCGCTCACGGGCCTGGAACGATGCCAAGGTCAGCGCGCACCACGGCATCATTCCCACCGGCGCCGGCAAGGACGTTGGCCAACTCACCGGCAAGCACCGTGCGGTCTACACCCTGATTCGCGCGCGCTACCTGGCGCAGTTCCTGCCCAACCATGAATACGATCGCACCCAGGCGGACTTCGACTGTGCGGGCCAGGCGTTGCGCGCGGTGGGCAAAGTGGTGCTCGAGCCGGGCTGGAAACGTGCCTTGCCCGAAGCCCTGGCACCGGCAAAGGGCCGCGAAGCACCGGCACCCCAGGCCTTGCCGACACTGGTGCAAGGCCAGGATTACGCGGTGGCCAAGGTCAACCTCAAGGACCTGTGGACCCAACCGCCCAAGCCCTTTACCGAAGGTGACCTGATCAAGGCGATGAAAAACGTCGCCAAGCTGGTGGAAGACCCGCTGCTCAAGCAAAAGCTCAAGGACACCACCGGCATCGGCACCGAGGCCACCCGCGCCGGGATTATCCAGGGCCTGCTCGACCGCGGTTACCTGGTGAAGAACGGCAAGGCGCTGTCGGCGACCCCGGCAGCCTTCAGCCTGATCGACGCGGTGCCCCGTGCCATCGCCGACCCTGGCACCACCGCGATCTGGGAGCAGGCGCTGGACATGGTGCAAAGCGGCGAGATGAGCCTGGAAGAATTCGTTGCCAAGCAGGCGGCGTGGATGAGCAAGCAAGTGGCGCGTTGCAACGGCATGCGCATGACCATCACCGGGCCGGCCAGCCCGGCGGGTCGAGGTGCTGCGCCGTGGAAAAAGAAACGCAAGGCCGCCCCCCCGCAAGGCAGCCGGCACGACCAAACGCGCCAAAAAGCCGGCGAATGCAGGATGAAAAGTGAAAAAATCCTGTGAATGACGTTTTTCGACGGGTTTAACGCCGCTTTGGTCCTTGCAGCGCCGCAGCCCGTCTAGGATTCTGTAGGGAACTTGCTGACTTCCTAACAACAACACCGGAGTGGCCGCCATGAAGACCGTTGCACAATTGCTCAAAGCCAAGGACCAGAAAAACCAGGACGTTCACACCATCCAATGGGACCACACTGTGTTTGAAGCGCTGGTCCGGATGTCGGAGAAAAACGTCGGGGCCTTGCCGGTGGTCAAGGAAGGCGCGGTCGTGGGGATCATCAGCGAACGCGATTACGCACGCAAAATCATGCTCAAGGGGCTGTCGTCGGTCACCACAAAGGTCCACGAGGTGATGAGTTCCCCTGTTATCACCGTCGATACCCACAAAAGTGTCGAAGAGTGCATGAACATCATGACCGACAGCCACCTGCGCCACCTGCCCGTGGTCGAAGACGGCAAGCTGCTTGGCCTGCTGTCCATCGGTGACCTGGTCAAGGAAGCCATTGCCGAACAGGCTGACCTGATCAGGCAGTTGGAGCAGTACATCCGCGGCGAATAGGAGACACCATGCTCGACACGCTGGAACATCAGGAAGATCACCTCGATACCCTGCACCGCGCCATGGCCGAACGGCGCTTCCTGGTGTTGACCGGTGCAGGCATCAGCACGTCGTCGGGGATCCCCGACTACCGCGACAGCGAAGGCGTGCGCCGGGGCAAGGCGCCGATGATGTATCAGGAATTCCTCGCCACCGCGCAGGCGCGGCGCCGCTATTGGGCACGGGCGATGCTGGGCTGGCCGAGGGTACGTATCGCGCAGCCGAACAATGCTCACCGGGCATTGGCGACCCTGCAACAGCGCCAGCACATCACCGGCCTGATCACGCAGAACGTCGACACCCTGCATGACCAGGCCGGCAGCCACGATGTGATCGAACTACACGGCAGCCTGCACCGGGTACTGTGCCTGGATTGCCAGCTGCACAGCACGCGCGATGTGATCCAGCGGCAGATGGAAGTCGATAACCCGTACCTGGCGCAAGTCCATGCGGTACAGGCACCTGATGGTGACACCTTGCTCGACCCCGCGTTTGAAGAGCGCTTCCAGGTCCCCCACTGCCCCCATTGCGAGGGTGAACGACTGAAGCCGGACGTGGTGTTTTTTGGCGAGAACGTCGCGCCAGCGACGGCGGCCAGGGCGATGGCGGCGGTAGCGCATGCCGATGGGTTGCTGGTGGTGGGTTCGTCGCTGATGGCTTACTCCGCATTTCGCCTGTGCAAGGAGATGGTCGAACAGGGCAAGCCGGTGATCGCCATCAACTTGGGCAAGACCCGGGGTGATGAGTTGTTGCAGGTAAAGATCGAAACCTCGTGCGAGCAGCTTCTGCCCTTGCTGGCAGAGCGCCTGCAGTCAACTCCTCCTCAGCCATAGCGACCGTCCAGCGCAAAAAATGACGCTCAAGTCACGCACCTGCCGTATCTCCCCATACCCACGGCGAATTATGTAGTGATCAAAAATAATCACTACATAACCGTTGACGTAACCTTTTTGTCCTTGCATGATCTAGACGTCTCCCGGATCGGGAGCGTTGGTAACAAGCGTTTTGAACAAGCTCGTCTGACCGCCGAGCTGTTTTTTCCGGATGTGCACTGCCCACAAGGCAGATTGATGAAGCTGACCGGCCCGCAAGGATCGGTACAAGGCGCTCAAACGCGACTTGTCTTCGTTATGAAACCATTGCGTAGCAGTTCATCAGCAAGACTACATGCATCAGGTTCAAGACCCTGCCCGTATTCGGCAGACCGTCACTGACGCCCGGTTTTCCAAGCCGGAGACAACTAAGCAGTTTTAACGGAATCAACTGATAGATCGCCAACTGGTCAAGGGGCTTACACATGAATCTGAACAACCAACCAACTATCGATGAATTGGCTGAGATGTTCGCAGCGCAGAAAGACACACTCGACGACCATATCCTGTGGATTGGCAAATCGGGCGAAGTGCAAATTGACTGCCTGGCGCCCCATACCGAAGAAGCCGAGTTCGACCGCAATAACCGTGAACTGGCGGCGCGCCTGAAGATGTACCGCCGTGGCCAGGGTTATGTCGGTAAGAAAGCCGCGGCCGATCGCAACTTTATCGAGCAAGTGTTCCACACACTTAATACCGAATGGCAGAACCTCAAAGGCCAATCGCAAGTTAAAGTGATTGATAGATACTGCTGATAACAGTGCACCTTTAAATTTAAGCCCGTTCGTTTATTCGAGCGGGCTTTTTAATACCTGTTTTATAACACCGCCGGGAACCTGCCCTTCCCCGCCTCATCCCGAAAAATATCAAACAACACCTGCGCCGCCGCCGACAGTTCATGCCCGGGCTTGGTCAACACGCCAATCGGCCGCTCGATCACCGGATCGGTCAAGGTGATGCAGTGCGCCCCCGCCTCCTGCATCTGCTGCGCACACAAGGCCGGTACGGCGCTGACACCCAGGCCGCTGGCGACCATCTTGCCCACGGTTGCCAATTGATGGCTTTCCAACGCCACCGGCAACTTCATCTTCAAGGCCCCCAGATGCTCTTCCAGCATCACCCGCACCGTGGAAGGCCGCTGTAACGTGATGAACGGGTGCTCCAGCAAGGTTTTCCAGTCGACCTCGGCACACTGCGCCAGCCGTGAATCACCGGGCACCACCGCAATGAAACGGTCCAGGTACAACGGCGTAAAGGCCAGCGACGAACCCTCCGAGGGTTCAAACGCCACGCCCAGTTCCACATGGCGGTCGCGAACCATCTCCAGCACTTGCTCATTGATCAAGTCATGCACCGTCACGTTCACCTGGGGGTAACGCGCGCGGAATATCTTCAGGATCGGCGGCAGCAGGTTGCCGGCAAACGACGGCATCGCCGCCACGGTGACCCGCCCGCGTTGCAGGGTGAACAGCTGACGCAGTTCGTCCTCGGCATTGTCCCAATCGGCCATCAGCCGACGGGCCAGCGGCAGCAGGGATTCGCCCTCGGGCGTGAGGGCCACATTGCGCGTATTACGGCTGAACAAGCGCCCGCCCAGCCCTTCTTCCAAGCCCTTGATGGTCAGGCTCAGCGCCGATTGAGAAAGGTGCAGACGCTCACAGGCAGCGGCAAAACTCAGGCTTTGGGCCACGGCAAGAAAGGCACGCATCTGTTTAACGGTCATGGCGCTACTCCGGGCGGCGGGTCGACTATGCTGTTTTCTAAATCAATCAACCTTAAAAAACAACTTAACAAATCAATCCGTCGGCGCAACACTCGATTCATTGGCTGGCCCACTAACAATAAAAGAGGTGCATATGGCAGGTTTTGATAAACGCGTGGCGTCCTACGAAGAAGCACTGGCAGGCCTGGAAGACGGCATGACCGTGCTCGCCGGTGGTTTCGGCCTGTGCGGAATTCCGGAAAACCTCATCGCCGAGATCAAGCGCAAAGGCACCCGTGACCTCACCGTGGTTTCCAATAACTGCGGCGTCGATGGTTTTGGCCTCGGCGTGCTGCTGGAAGAAAAGCAGATCAGCAAGGTGATCGCCTCCTACGTCGGTGAAAACGCCCTGTTCGAGAAGCAATTGCTCAGCGGCGAAATCGAAGTGGTGCTGACCCCCCAAGGCACCCTGGCGGAAAAAATGCGCGCAGGCGGCGCCGGTATCCCGGCCTTCTTCACCGCCACCGGCGTCGGCACCCCGGTCGCCGAAGGCAAGGAAACTCGCGAATTCAACGGTCGTCCGTACCTGATGGAAGAATCCATTACCGGCGACTTCGCCATCGTCAAAGGCTGGAAAGCCGACCACTTCGGCAACGTCATCTATCGCCACACCGCCCAGAACTTCAACCCGCTGGCCGCCACCGCCGGCAAGATCACCGTGGTCGAAGTCGAGGAAATCGTCGAACCGGGCGAGCTGGACCCGGCGCAGATCCACACCCCTGGCATCTACGTCGACCGGATCATCTGCGGCACGTTCGAGAAGCGCATCGAACAGCGCACCGTGCGCAAATAATCCGCCCCCAGCCCGAACAATAAGGACTCCTAAAATGGCTCTTACCCGCGAACAAATGGCTCAACGCGTCGCCCGCGAAATGCAGGATGGTTTCTACGTCAACCTGGGCATCGGCATTCCGACCCTGGTGGCCAACTACATTCCCGAAGGCATGGAAGTGATGCTGCAATCGGAAAACGGCCTGCTGGGCATGGGCCCGTTTCCTACCGAAGACACCATCGATGCCGACATGATCAACGCCGGCAAGCAAACCGTGACGGCGCGCATCGGCGCCTCGATCTTCTCCTCCGCCGAATCCTTCGCGATGATTCGCGGCGGCCACGTCGACCTCACCGTACTCGGTGCCTTTGAAGTGGACGTACACGGCAACATCGCCTCGTGGATGATCCCCGGCAAACTGGTCAAGGGCATGGGCGGCGCCATGGACCTGGTGGCCGGTGCGGAAAACATCATCGTGATCATGACCCACGCCTCCAAGGACGGTGAGTCCAAGTTGCTCAGCCAATGCAGCCTGCCGCTGACCGGAGCCAACTGCATCAAGCGTGTGCTGACGGACCTGGCGTATCTGGAAATCGAAAATGGCGCTTTTGTCCTCAAGGAACGCGCACCTGGCGTCAGCGTTGAAGAGATTGTGAGCAAGACCGCCGGTAAACTGATCGTCCCGGACCACGTTCCAGAAATGCACTTCCAGTGAGGACAGATTCCATGCAAGACGTCGTGATTGTTGCTGCCACCCGCACCGCCGTGGGCAGCTTTCAAGGTTCGCTGGCAAGCATTCCGGCACCGGAGCTGGGCGCCGCCGTGATCCGTCGCCTGCTGGAGCAAACCGGTCTGGACCCGGCCGAAGTGGATGAAGTCATCCTCGGCCAGGTACTCACCGCGGGTTCCGGCCAGAACCCTGCACGCCAGGCCTCGATCCTCGCCGGCCTGCCCCACGCCGTGCCGAGCCTGACCCTCAACAAGGTCTGCGGCTCAGGCCTGAAAGCCCTGCACTTGGGCGCCCAGGCCATCCGTTGCGGTGACGCCGAGGTCATCATCGCCGGCGGCATGGAGAACATGAGCCTGGCACCCTACGTACTGCCTGCTGCGCGCACGGGCTTGCGCATGGGCCATGCCAAGATGATCGACAGCATGATCACCGACGGCCTCTGGGATGCATTCAACGACTACCACATGGGCATCACCGCCGAGAACCTCGTGGACAAATACGGCATCAGCCGTGAAGCCCAGGATGCTTTCGCCGCCGCCTCCCAGCAAAAAGCCACCGCCGCTATCGAAGCGGGCAGGTTTGTCGACGAGATCACACCCATCCTGATTCCCCAGCGCAAGGGCGACCCGATTGCCTTCGCCGTGGATGAGCAGCCTCGCGCCGGCACCACCGCCGAATCCCTGGCCAAGCTCAAGCCTGCGTTCAAGAAAGACGGCAGCGTCACCGCCGGCAACGCCTCCAGCCTGAATGACGGCGCCGCTGCGGTGCTGCTGATGAGTGCCGACAAGGCCAAGGCCCTGGGCTTGCCGGTATTGGCGCGTATCGCCAGCTACGCCAACGCGGGCGTCGATCCGGCGATCATGGGCATCGGCCCGGTCTCGGCCACCCGCCGCTGCCTGGACAAAGCCGGTTGGAGCCTGGGCGACCTGGACCTGATCGAAGCCAACGAAGCCTTTGCCGCGCAATCCCTGGCGGTAGGTAAAGAGCTGGAGTGGGATGCGGACAAGGTCAACGTCAACGGCGGCGCCATCGCCATCGGCCACCCCATCGGCGCCTCAGGCTGCCGCGTGCTGGTCACCCTGCTGCACGAAATGATCAAGCGCGATGCCAGGAAAGGCCTGGCGACCCTGTGCATCGGTGGCGGCCAAGGCGTAGCCCTGGCACTCGAACGCCACTGATAAAAGAGCAACACGGAAAAGGCCCGGCTCCACGAAAAGCCAGGCCTTTTCTTTATGCGGTTTCCCTGAAGAACCACAGCCCCCTCCCACATCAGATCTTCATTACCTGTCAGCTTGAGGCACGGCAAACACCGCATTCGCCCGCGCCACCACCTTCTCCGCCACCTGCAGGCTCACCGTGGCAAACGCCATCTGTCGCCCTCGCTTGTGATGTTCCAAGCGCACCGTAATCCACTCCCCCACCTGCACCGTCCCCAGGTAATCCACGGTCATGCTCGCCGTAATCAACGGCAACGGCGGCTCACTGGAAAACGCCATGGCATAGCCCATGCCGACATCCGCCAGGGTCGCCAACACCCCGCCGTGCACAGTCCCACGCCCATTGGCATGGCGATTGTCGGCGCGCAGGCCGATCTCCAGTTGCAGGCCGTCACCTCGGCAATACGCCGGGCCAAGCAAATCCAGCAACGGGCTGCTGCGCGGCAGCGGGACAAAACCTTCGGGCACGGCGTGAGCAATCATGGCGAGTCTTCCTTGGGGGGCGGATTTGAGATGTACGCCACACGCCCAACGGCAGCCATCACCATCAGCCCTGCAAATCTTGCACGATACTTTGCGTTAATTCGCCGGACCCGCTTTAATCGCCGCCAATATCCCCCGCACACCTCAAGGAACTGCAATGCGCCATCCGGACGGCAACCTTCAATCGCTTCGCGCGCCCCTGTTGATCCTGCTGGCCGGTCTGGCCCTCGTCGGCTGCTCACCCAAGGACCACTCCCGCGCCACGGTGATCAATGGCGAACAAGGCCGGGCCGGCGCGCAACTGGCCTATGAGCACGAACTGACCCTGGCCCTGCCCGGCGCCCTGCTCGCGCCGCGCATGCAGGCGACCCGCGAGGCTTGTGAATCGGCGCGGTTTGGCGCGTGCAATATCCTTGGCATCACCGAGGACAGCAACGGCGGCGAGATCATCCTGCGGATCGCGCCCACCGGCGTCGAACCAATGGTCGCCATGGCCGCTGAAGGCGGCAAACTCGGCCAGCGCATCACCACCGCCGAAGACCTGGCCGACGCGGTCGCCGATGTACGCCGCCGCCAGGATCGCCTGCAAGCCCAGCAACAGCGCCTCGATGAACTGGCCAAGCGCAAGGACATCAGCGTCAGCGACCTGATCGCCTTGAGCAAGGAGCAGGCGGGCATTGAAAACGAACTGCAGGAGCTCGCCCAGGTTGCCGCCGGCCAGCAGCGTCGCCTGGATACCAACCGCGTCACCCTCAACTTCCGCTCTTCCGACGGCGCCAACCAACCGTCACGCTTCAGCCGGATGTTCAGCAACCTGGGCACTAACCTGGTGGACGGCACCGCAGACGCCCTGGAGCGCGCAAGCTATGTGCTGCCGTTCGTGATCCTGGCGTTTCCGGTGGTGTGGTTGTGGGTGTGGCTGTGGCGCAAATTTGTCAGGCGCCGCAGCTGATCAGCGCTTCATGCAGCGCTGGTACCGCTCATCTACGCGCTTGGCAAACCACGCCGTGGTCAGGTTGCGGGTGATCTTCGGGCTTTTGAGCACGATGCCCGGCAGGATCGCACGGGGCAGCGGCTTGCCGGCGGCCTTATCGGCCAGCGCAAACACGCGTTTGTAGAGGGTGGTGTCTTCAAAATCCAGCTGCTCGCCCTGTTCCAGCTGGCTGCGAATGCTGGGGTTGCGCATGTCCAGCTTCGCACCCAATGAGCGCACCGCCAGTTCGGTGGTACCGGGCAGCAATGAGCCGTAGCGAATCAGATCCCCATCCAGCGCCAACTCAGTGCCCGACGCGCGGCTGACCGCCGCCTGGAACGCCGCATTACGGCTGGCGTACCACCCCGCATTGAAGTCGGCAAAACGGTACAGCGGCTGTTCATAGCTCACCGGGTAACCAAGCAAATGGGCGATACCGAAGTACATGCCGCCGCGCCGGGTGAAGACTTCCCGACGAATCGTGCCATCCACCGTGTAGGGATAACCCCGCGCCTGTTTCTGCGCGAAGTCGATACTGACCTGCATGGGGCCGGCGGTGTGCACCGGGTTGAAGCCGCCAAACAGGGTGTTGCCCAGGGGCACCATGCTGATGAAGTCATCGAAGATGCCGCTCAGGTCCTTCTCCGTGCGCGCGGCATTCAAGCGGTCGGCGTAGGACTTGCCGGTGGGCGAGCGCAGTTGCAGGGCGCTGCGCACCACAAACGCCGGTACATGCACCTTGGCGGCACGGCGCAGGATTTCATCCTGGGCGATCTTGCCCATGTTGGGTACGGGCGGGTCGACCTGAAAGGTGGATTCCTGCTCGGTTACCGCCAATACGGCACAGATATTCTCGGTACTGGGGTAGATCTTTTGAGTATCAAAGGCGGTGTAGATGTCCTGGGCCCAGCCGTTGCGGTCTGGAACCTTAGCCGGGAGCAGGCGCACGATCTCGGCCTTCACCTCGGCTTCGCTGCGCTCTGGTTGCTGCGGGCCGCGTGACGTGGAACAGCCGGCCAGCACCAGCAAGGAGGCAAGGCAGAGGATCAGGCAGCGTGGGGACATGGGGCTTCCTTGAGGACGATGGGCCAGGCGTTGCGGATATGGACCGGTAAGTCTAACGCGGGTTCGCCAACTCGCCTTCTCGCCAACCCAGGCCGAACGTGACAGGATCTGTCATCCCTCATTCGTACACGGAGTTTGAATGCCATGCTCAGCCTGAACTTCCTCGTCACCTGCCTGATTGTCGTACTGATCCCCGGTACCGGCGTGATCTTTACCGTGTCCACGGGCCTCACCGCCGGCAAGCGCGCCAGTGTGTTCGCCGCGCTGGGTTGTACGGCCGGTATCCTCCCGCATCTGCTGGCATCCGTGCTCGGCCTTTCCGCACTGCTGCATACCAGCGCGCTGGCCTTCGAAGTCCTGAAATACGCTGGCGTCGCCTATCTGTTGTATCTGGCGTATGCCACCTGGCGTGATCGCTCGGCCTTCGCCATGAATGACGCACCGACAGTCGCCACCGCGCGCAGTTTGATGCTGCGCGGCTTCCTGCTGAATATTCTCAACCCCAAGCTGACCATTTTCTTCCTGGCTTTCCTGCCCCAGTTCGTGGCGCCAGGCAGCACGGCACCTGCCGTGCAAATGCTGGTGCTGAGCGCGGTGTTCATGGCGATGACGTTCGCGGTGTTTGTGATCTACGGCCTGCTGGCCAACGGGTTTCGCCGCGCGGTGATCGAGTCGCCACGGGTGCAGAACTGGCTGCGCCGCAGTTTTGCGGCGGCGTTTGCGGGGCTGGGGTTGAACCTGGCGTTTGCACAGCGCTGAAGGCTTTTGATAGGACGATAGCCGCTGAAAGATCCCACGTAACGGCAAGATAAGCTCTACAGCCCCAGCCTGAAAACCTCTGCAAAGTCCCTCGCCTGAATACACAGTGCGAGGGATTGCAGATGGTTGTTTTCGTTAAAGCCCTGGTTCATGGGGCTGCGTCTTGAACCCGGCCATTGGCAGGCTGGCCCTGACCCCGATGGATGTGAAGACGGTCGACGTTGAAAGCGTCTTCCGTGACTTTCGCGAATGCCTGAATACGTTCGATGACTGGGCGCAAAGCTTCTGGAGCTTCTCGGCACTGGAGGTCGAGCAGGTCTTCAAGGTCGGCGATGAGGTGGCGCTGGTCGCGCCGATCAATCGCTCAATCACCCCCAGCAGCACCGTCGCCACGTGCTCCGCCAATGGCACCCTGACCCTGGTGCATATGTTCCAGAGCACGCGGTCCGTGCCCATCGGCAACACGCCGGTGATGCTGCAACGCGTCGATCCCAATGGCGGCCCGTTGGGCGAGCCGATCCACAAGACCATCGGCCCCAGCGGTATCCTCGAAATCACCGAGTGTGATCGCAACCAGCAGTACCGAATCAGTTTCTACCCCAACGTTTCCAAGGATCACGTCAAGGCGCTGTATGGGTCTTATCAGTCGGTGATCCTGGGGTTGGAGGCTCGCCTGCGTGAAGAGTGGGCCGGCACTTTCCAGGATCAGTGGAAAGACTATGCCGAAGCCAAGCCGCTCGATCGGCGCCGAATGCTGGAAGCAGCGTTTTTCAGCGGCCTTGGAAAAGCCCTCTTCAATGTGTGGGACAACGTTACGCAGCTGTATGACCTGTTGGCGGATCTCAAGCCCGACAGCGAAAAGCTGTTGGCCTACATCTCCCAGGCCGAACTCGATGAACTGTTGAAGCTCGGCAAAGACACCATTGCCAACGGTTTGCTGGTGCTCAGCGATGAGCCGCTGCTGTTTATCTACGTGTCGGCGATGGTCAGTTGGATACGCCTGCTACCTCCGCCCGAGATGTATGAAGTGCTGGGCGAGATCACCGGCGAGGTGTTGATCAATCTATTTCTGATCTGGGCGAGCCGTGGCATGGGCGTGCAGATTCGCCTGGGCGCTCAGGTGCTGGGGCATATCAAATCCGGGCGAGCGCGCCAGTGGCTGGAGAGGCTGGCTGATCAGTTGGTGGGGCCGAAGTTGGACGCACATGCCGAGGCGGTGAAGCCTTTGCTGCTCGGTGGCCCGGCGACAGCGATCAAGACCGTACCGGTTGCGCCGTTGAAGGCTGGGGATCAGTTGGTTTCCAACCCGGTGCCGGCGGTTCGTAACAAGACACAGAAGACCGTGTTGGTCAGGCAGGAGCCTGTCGATGATGTGCCTGTTGTATCGACGAATCCGAAGGGCGATGCGGCGGCTTCTTCGGATAAGACCGTCACCAACGGCTGCCCTGTGTCGATGGTTACCGGGGAGGAACTGCTGACCCTGACCGATGGCACGTTGGACGGGATTTTGCCGTTTGAGTGGACGCGGTTGTATCGCACCAGTGCGGTGGAAGTGGATTGCGGGTTGGGGTTTGGCTGGAGTCATTCGCTGGCGCATCGGCTTGTGGTGTCGGGCGATTCGGTGGTGTGGACGGACCATGAAAATCGCATGACTTCGTTTCCATTGCCGACCGTTGCTCGCCCGGCGATCACCAATAGTTTGGCCGAAGCGGCGATCTATTTGGGCGCTTCGCCGGATGAGTTGGTGTTGTCCCAGGTGTCGCGGTTTTATCACTTTCGCGACGGTGTGTTGGTCTCCATCAGCGATGCGTACGACAACCGGCTGCGGATTTCTCGGGATTATTTGGGGCGTATTGAGCGGCTGGATAACGGCGTCGGACGCTCGCTGTTCCTGCGCTATGCGTTCGGCCACATCGTGGCGGTGGACTATCAGGTTCAGCGCGCCAAGGGGTATGAACCCTTCGAGTGGGTGACCGAGCAGAACGTTGTTTCCTACGCATACGACGACGCTGGCCGGTTGGTTTCGGCGACCAATGCGGTAGGTGAAAGCGAGGTTTATCGCTACGACGATCAGCACGTGATTCTTGAACGTGGACTGGCCGGTGGGGCGAGTTTCTTCTGGGAATGGGAACGGGCTGGCAAGGCTGCGCGATGTGTCCGGCATTGGGCCAGTTTTTCCCAGATGGATACGCGGTATGCCTGGGGGGATGACGGCCGTGTCACGGTGCATAACGCCGATGGCAGCCAGGAAGTGTACGTCCATGACGACCGGGCGCGGCTGGTGCAGCGGATTGATCCGGACGGTGCTTCGCATTTCAAATCCTACGATGACAAGGGTCGCCTGACGGTTGAGCAGGACCCGCTGGGGGCGGTGACGGCGTATCAGTACGACGATGCCGGACGCTTGGTGGCGTTGTTTCCTGGGGATGATGAGCCGACAACCTACGAGCATGACAATGGCTTCGTACGGGTTATGCGCCGTGGTGAGGCGGTCTGGAAGTACGAGCGCAATGACCAGGGCGATGTCATTCGTAAGATCGATCCCGATGGTCATATCACCGACTACAGCTACAACCAATACGGGCAACTGGTTGGGGTTTGGTACCCGGATCACAGTTGCCATCGGCTGGTGTGGAATGAGCGCGGTCAGCTCACTGAGGAGCAACTTCCGAACGGCGGCATCCGTCGCTATCGCTACGATGATTTAGGCCGCCAGATTGCCCGCGAGGATGAGCATGGCGCGCTGACCCAGTATCAGTGGGACAGCGTGGGTCGGTTGGTTCGCGTGGTGCTGCCGGGTGGAGCGTGTCGGGAATACAGCTACAACCCCTACGGAAAAATCACCGCCGAACGCGACGAACTGGGGCACGTCACTCGCTACGAATACGCCGATGGGTTGCACCTGATCAGCCGCCGCATCAACGCCGATGGCACTCAGGTCAACTACCGCTACGACAACGTGCGGTTACTGCTGACCGAGATCGAGAACGAGGTCGGTGAGTCCTACCGACTTGCCTACCATCCCAATGGCCTGATCCAACAGGAAGTCGGCTTTGACGGGCAGCGTACGGCTTATGCCTACGACCTCAACGGCAACCTGCTGGAAAAGACCGAACACGGTGACGACGGCAGTCAGCTCGTTACTCGCTACGAACGCGATCACGCCGGCCGCCTCGTACGAAAAACCCTGCCCGACGGCAACAAGGTCGATTACGCCTACGACCGCCAAGGCAACCTCCTCAGCGTCGACGACGGCCATTGGGCGCTGGCCTACGAATACGATAGCCAAAACCGCCTCACCGCCGAACACCAGGGCTGGGGCACCTTGCGCTATGGCTACGACACCTGCGGCCAGCTTCAACACCTGCGCCTGCCCGATAACAACCGGCTGGTTTTTAGTCATGCGAAAGGCGGCCACCTCGCCACCGTCGAATTAAATGGCGCGCTGCTGACCTCTCATCTGTTCAAAGCCGGCCAGGAACACCAACGCCAACAAGGCCAACTCCTCAGCCACTACCACTACGACGACCAACACCGCCTGCACGCCCACGCAATCACCCAGCAACAAGACCACCTCTACCAACGCCAATACGACTATGACAAAACCGGCAACCTCACCCGCCTGCTCGACACCCGCAAAGGCGAACACCACTACCATTACGACCCACTAGGCCGCCTCACCCGCGCCGACCACTCCCAAGACCTGCAGGAACGCTTCGGCCACACCCCGGCCGGCAACCTGCTCATGCAAGACCGCCCCGGCCCCGACATCGTCGCCGGCAACCGCCTGATGATCCAGGGCGACCGCCACTACGACTATGACGCCTTCGGCAACCTGATCCGTGAACGACGGGGCAAAGGCCATCAACTCGTCACCGAGCACCGCTACGACTGCCAGCACCGGCTGATTGGAATCACCCAACCCAATGGCCAAACCGCGAGCTATCGCTACGATCCCTTTGGGCGGCGCATCAGCAAAACCGTGGACGGCATAACCACGGAGTTTTTCTGGCAAGGCGACAAGCTGATTGCCGAACACCACGCGGATCGCCATCGCAGCTATCTCTATGAACCGAACAGTTTCAGGCCGCTGGTCCTGTTGGAAGGTTTCGGCCCAAAAGACACCAAGCCCTACCACTACCAACTCGACCACCTCGGCACGCCGCAGGAACTGACCCACCCCGACGGCGAAATCGTCTGGTCCGTGCACTACCGCGCCTACGGCCAGATCAGCCGTCTCGACAAAGGAAAAATCGACAACCCGCTGCGTTTTCAGGGCCAGTACTTTGATCAGGAAAGCGGACTGCACTACAACCGTCATCGCTACTACAATCCGGATGTTGGTCGCTATCTGACGCCTGATCCGGTGAAGTTGGCGGGTGGGATTAACGCGTACCAGTACGTGCCGAACCCTATGGGGTGGGTGGATCCGTTAGGTCTGAGTACTTGTCCAGGCGGGGATAAATGCAAGCCGAACACCAGTGCTGAAGATCCAGCGGGAAAAGCACACGTTAATGAAGGCAGCCCACTCAGTCCCACAAGCTCCAACTCTCCACCTACACTGGGCTACCATAAGGAGACCTTTGCCAATAAACCTGTAAAGCCGGAAGAAACCATTCAGAAATGGGATGAATTTCTAGGACCTGGCCCTCACACAAACACGAACCCACGAACTGGGAAGCCCGACCGCGACAGAATTGTTTCCAGCGACGCCAAAAGAAGTATTCGTTACGGGGCTCATGAAATGAACAGCAAGCCAAGCAAGCATCACTATCATGAGGAGACATGGACGTTCGAGATAAAAACCAACACCATGAACGTTGACAATACTGTTGTACGCGTTCCCCTGACGAAGAAGTGAAATGAAGATACAAGTAACTGATATTTTTTCTGACAAAGACACTGTGAGAGTAAAATTCAACTCACCTTTTGGAAGCGCCACAGCTTTATGGAGCGGGACCAAGTTAAAAACCGGTGAAATTCTGGATGTAGAGTTAGAACTCGATGAAATATTTTCATGGGGACAAAACATCATGTCCTCATCCGTAAAAACACCAGAGATAACTTCTGCAAACGGGGCTCATAAAATTATCGGCGAGCTTATCCAAGATGCAGACCAAAGTTGCTCAATACTAAAAATCGGCGACTCAGTAATTTTGATTGAAATTGACAAGCCAATCACCGGCGAGCTCAGTTTTGTTGAAGTGATAGCAACTGACATCCTTCTTCACCCAACAAATGCTTGAGCATAAATTCACTTACTCTACAGCCGTTCATTACATATACAAAAAAACTCAACCAGCGAAAATCAATCGGAGAGGGCTATAAAAAAGACACATTTGAATATGGAACACAAAGAAAAGCAACAGCAATACTAGATATAGACGGAAACCCAATCACCGCCTGCACGGACTACTCAAATAAAACTTCAACCTAAACTTTCAATCCACCGCAGCCTTCTATTCAAAAGCCAGGAAAAATATATAAAATTCAGACCAGCGATTGCCCCCCTTCATCCAATCACACAATTCAAACTTCACAGAATGCAGTTAGTCAGGGAGATGAAGTATTTAAGGTCGATCGTGGGCGTGGGGCTGCTACGCAGCCCCACGCGAGCAAGTCGCTCACCACAGGGTTTGCACTGCCCTTAGATCCCAGCCAACGCCAAGTCCATCGCGAAGTAGGTGAAGATCAAATCCGCCCCCGCACGCTTGATCGACCCCAACGTCTCACGCACGACCCGATCCTCATCAATCGCCCCCGCCTGGGCGCCGAACTTGATCATCGCGTATTCGCCGCTGACCTGGTACGCCGCCACTGGCAGGCGCGAGGCTTCGCGGATGTCGCGGATGATGTCGAGGTAGGCACCGGCCGGCTTGACCATCAGTGCGTCCGCGCCTTCCTGTTCGTCCAGCAGCGATTCGCGCACGGCTTCGCGGCGGTTCATCGGGTTCATCTGGTAGCTTTTGCGGTCGCCCTTGAGCGCGCTGCCGCCGGCTTCGCGGAATGGGCCGTAGAGGGCCGAGGCGAATTTGGTCGAGTAGGCCATGATCGGGATATGGGTGAAGCCGGCTTCATCCAACGCGCGGCGGATGGCTTGGACCTGGCCGTCCATGGCAGCCGAAGGGGCGATCACGTCGGCTCCGGCGCGGGCGGCGGCAACGGCTTGCTTGCCGAGGTTGACCAGGGTCGCGTCGTTGTCGACGTGGGCACCGTGCATCACCCCGCAATGGCCGTGGTCGGTGTATTCGCAGAAGCAGGTGTCGGACATCACGACCATTTCCGGCACCGCGTTCTTGATGATCGAGGACATCCGCGAGACCAGGCCGTGTTCTTTCCAGGTGTCGCTGCCGCTGGCGTCCAAGTGGTGGGACACGCCGAAGGTCATCACCGACTTGATACCGGCACGGGCATAGCGCTCGATCTCAGCAGCCAGCTTCTTTTCCGGGATGCGTTGCACGCCGGGCATGCTGGTGATCGGCACGAAGTCATCGATTTCTTCTTCGACGAAAATCGGCAGCACCAAGTCATTGAGGGTGAACTCGGTTTCCTGGAACAAGCCACGCAGCTCCGGGGAGCGGCGCAGGCGACGGGGGCGGGCTTGGGGGAACTGGCTGGTCATGGCTGTCCTGAAAAAGTGGCTGAAAATCTTTGGGGCGAAAGCTTATGCCCCAAGGCCCCGGCAGTACAAACGCCAAGGGGCCAACAGTGTATTGCGGGGGCCGTAATAATGTATTGATCTAGAGCTGTAGACGCCCTTCGATGCACACCGCGACGGCGCCGCCGACCCAGATTTCATCGCCCTGGCGCTCGACGCGAATACGCCCCGCACGCCCCATGGCCGTGCCCTGGCTGGCCACGTAGCAATCAGGCGCGAGTCCTTCGCTGAGCAGCCATTGCGCGACGCCAGCATTCAGGCTGCCGGTGGCCGGGTCTTCCTGGGCCCCGTCGCCCGCGACAAAGGCACGCACCTCAAACTGCGCGTCCACATCGTCGCGAGCAGGGTTGCAAGGTGCAATCACGCCGACGGCCAGTCCCAGCAGTTGCGAATAGTCCGGCTGCAAAGCCAGGACTTGATCACGCTCAGCCAGCATCAACGCGAGCCACCCCGCGCCATTGTCGACCCACTGGCTGCGCACGATAGCCCCCGGCGCCAGGCCCAGTCCGAGGCGAACACGCTCCAACAACGCGGAGTCCACAGCGCCGGAGCGCATCAACGGCGGCGCAATAAACGCCAGCTCATGGCCTTGACGACGAATACGCACCAGGCCGATTTCACATTCCTGGATAATCTCCTCGCCTTTCGGCAGGCCTCCAGCCTTGAGCCACGCATGGCAACTGCCCAGCGTCGGGTGCCCGGCAAACGGCAACTCGTGCAAGGTCGTAAAGATCCTCACCCGGTAGTCTGCCCGAGGATCGCGCGGTGTCAGCAAAAACGTGGTTTCACTGAGGTTTGTCCACTTGGCAAAGTCGGCCATCTGCTGGTCGCTGAGGCTGTCAGCACCCAGGACGACGGCCAGCGGGTTGCCCTTGAGCGACACGCTGCTGAAGACATCCAGTTGTTTGAAATCGAAAGTCGGCATACGTCAGTTCGGAATACTCAGGCCACGGATAACCGCCGGCCGGGCGACGAAGCCGTCCAGCGCGCGCAGTACGTTAGGGAAGTCGGCAATGCCGACCAAATCGCCCGATTCATAGAAACCGATCAGGTTGCGAATCCAGGGGAAGGTGGCGATGTCGGCGATGCTGTAGTCATCACCCATGATCCAGGTGCGGCCGAGCAGGCGCTTTTCCAGCACCTCCAGCAAGCGCCGGGATTCGGCGGCATAACGGTCGCGGGGGCGTTTGTCTTCGTAGGCCTTGCCGGCAAATTTGTTGAAGAACCCCAGCTGGCCGAACATGGGGCCGATGCCGCCCATCTGGAACATCAGCCATTGAATCGTTTCATAACGTGTCGCCGGATCTTCGGAGAGCAACTGGCTGGTTTTTTCTGCCAGGTAGATCAGGATCGCGCCGGACTCGAACAGTGCCAGCGGCCGGCCGGCCGGGCCGTCGGGGTCGATGATCGCGGGGATTTTGTTGTTGGGATTCAGGGACAGGAACTCGGGGGAAAACTGGTCCTGGGTCTCGAAACTGACCTTGTGCGCCTCATAAGGCAGGCCCAGTTCTTCGAGCATGATCGAGACTTTTACCCCGTTGGGCGTGGGCAGCGAGTACAGTTGCAGGCGCTCCGGATGCTCGGCGGGCCATTTACTGTTGATCGGGAAGGCGGCGATTGAGTTCATCGAGATGATCCCTGAGGCAGAAAGCCCCCATGATAGTCATCTGAGCGGTGTCCTGCATGGGTCATCAATGCGCAACATCCCCCGGCTATTATCCCGCATGGGCGAACCAATACGCCCGAGTGCACTCTTAAGTGCGCCCAAACGGTGAATGGAGGCACCTCGCTATATCGACACGGAACACCGCAGGACGCCCCCAGGCGTCACTGGGGCCAGGCTTGTCCGCCTTAACGTGACGCACGAAGACTCGAACCTATAATGAAGATCAAGCCTCCGCGCCTTGTGCAACGACTCAAACAGTATTCTTACATCATGTTGCCACTTTTGCTGGTGAGCGGCGCCATGGTCGCCGCCCTCGACGCCCGCGAAAGCCGCGCCCAACCGGTGGACGGCGTACAAACCCTGGTGTTCCTGCGCCACGCCGAAAAACCTGCCGGCGGCCTGGGCCAACTCAATTGCCAGGGTTTGAACCGAGCAATGAACCTGGCCACCTTGCTGCCGGAAAAATTCGGCAAGGCCAACTTCGTGTTTGCCGCCAACCCGACCCGCAACGTCGAGGAAGGTGAGCTGGACAATTCCTACAGCTATATTCGCCCGTTGATGACCATCAGCCCCAGCGCCATCAAGTTGGGCCTGCCGGTGAACATCAAATTCTCGGCCAACGACACCGGCGACCTGGCCGACGAGCTGGTGGAAGACAAATACCACAATGCCACCATCTACACCGCGTGGTCCCACGGCTACCTGCCGGAACTGATCAACAAGGTGGCAAGTGAGGCCTCCGGCGAAAAACACACGATTACCGACGACTGGTCCGGCAGCGACTACGACACGCTGTATGTACTGACGCTGACCTGGCACAACGGCAAAGCCTCGCTGCTCAGCCGCAACTACAAGCAGGGCTTGAACGACGGTGACGAAACCTGCCCGCAGCCAACACAGGTGAGTGCCGATAGCTGAGGGCGTATGATGCACCGCTATTGACTCATCTGCGGACCCTCCCCCATGCCCAACCTCGCCTCCACCCAGCCCGTCCGGGGCTGGTCGTTCTGGTGGAAACCTGCCCTCTTCCTATTGGTGGCCTGCGTCGGCCTCTACTACGTGAAGTGGTCGCCCTACTACTTCAAGGCGTTTGTTGCCGCTGACAACCACAGCATCGGCGCCTCGATCCTCAACGATCAGCAAAGCTCGCCCCTGGCAGCGGCGCTGGCCTATGCCCAGGTGTATTTCCTCGCGATCTGGAAAGCCGCCGTACTGGCGGTGATTCTCGGCTCGTTGCTGCAAGTGCTGATCCCCCGAGACTGGTTGCTGCGCCTGTTTGGCCGTGCCGGGCTGGGCTCGACCCTGCGCGGCGGGCTGTTCGCCTTGCCGGGGATGATGTGCAGTTGCTGCGCGGCCCCCGTCGCGGCGGGCATGCGCCGCCAGCAAGTGTCGGTGGGTGCGGCACTGGCCTTCTGGATTGCCAACCCGGTGCTGAACCCGGCGACGCTGGTGTTCATGGGCTTTGTACTGGGCTGGGGCTTTACCGCCTTGCGGCTGGTGGCGGGCATTGTGCTGGTGGTGGGTGTGTCGCTGGTGGCGCAGCGCATCGCGCGGCCGGATCAGGTGCCGGAAGTCGCACTGGACGCCGTGGCCGAGGCCAGCCAGGTCGAAGCGCAACCGTTCTTCAGTCGGTGGCTGCGTACCCTGTGGCAGCTGTTCTGGAGCACCATACCGATCTATATCCTGGCGGTGCTGGTACTCGGCGCCGCGCGGGTCTGGCTGTTCCCCCATGTGGACGGCGCCATGACCAATAGCCTGGTATGGCTGGTGCCCCTGGCGATTGTCGGCACGCTGTTCGTAATTCCTACAGCGGCAGAGATCCCCATCGTACAAACCATGATGACCCTGGGCATGGGCACAGGTCCCGCCGTGGCCCTGCTGATGACCCTGCCCAGCGTGAGCCTGCCGTCGCTGTTGATGCTGCGCAAGGATTTCGATGCGCGGGTCCTGGTGACGGTGGCCGGGCTGACCATGCTGGTAGGCGTGGTGTGCGGGTTGATCGGCGCGTTTATCCTCTAAAGGCGCGCTCGCGCAGATAGGCCGTGACGGCGCCCTGCTCTCCCGCAAACTCGATCCGTGCGCCTTTGCTTTCACGCTGGAAGGCGTACATCGGGTCGTAATACTCGCGCAACAGCCCTTCAATCCAGGCGCGATGCAGGTCCACGGCGCCGCTGCGCAACTGTTCCGCCAGGGCATCCTGCATGATCGCCTGCAACCGCTGGAAGCGCTCGCCGCCCAGGCGCTTGTGGATATTGGCCAGGCTCTGGGTCAGGCGCTCGGCAAACAACGCCTGGCCCTGCTCACCAAATACCGCGATGAACTCCGCGCACAGGTCAACGACGTAGTCGCGCAGGATGCGCTCGACGCGGCCTTCGACGCTGTCTTCCAGCCACACCATCGGAAAGGTCTGCATGCCCTTGTGCAACGGCAACGGCAGCGCGCAGCTGCCGATCATGCGGCTTTCATCCTCGACCACAAACTGCTCGATACCGCCCGCGCGTTTTTTCAGCAGGTCCACCGCCAGGCGGTTTTCGAAGTCGATGTTGGAAGGTTGCACGGTGGCGCGCTTGCCGAAGCTGGAACCGCGATGGTTGGCATGGCCTTCCAGGTCCAGGGCGTTGCGCAACTGGCCCAGCACTTCGGTCTTGCCGGTGCCGGTCATGCCACCCAGCAGCACGAAATCACATTGGGCTGCCGCCTGGTCAAGGGTCTCCAGCAGGAAGGTCCGCATGGCCTTGTAGCCACCGCCGACCCGTGGGTACTCGATACCGGCTTCGGTCTTCAACCATTGCTGCACGATCTGCGAACGCAGCCCGCCACGGAAGCAGTACAAGAAACCATCGGGATTGGCCTGGGCAAACCGCGCCCATTGTTCGATACGTTCAGCCTTGATCGCCCCCGACACCAGCTCATGCCCCAGCACAATGGCGGCTTGCTGGCCCTGCTGCTTGTAGCAGGTGCCGACGCGTTGACGCTCGTCATCGGTCATCAACGGCAGGTTGATCACGCCTGGGAACGCGCCCTTGGCGAATTCGACCGGTGCACGGGTGTCCATCATCGGCCGGTCGTTGAGGAAAATGTCGCGGTAATCGGTGATGTCAGTTGCCATCAAAACACCTCTACCGCGTGGGTCTGTCGCTCAACCAGTTCGCCGATGGGCTCAAGGTCCAGGCCCAGCTCGGCGGCGACCGCGTGGAATTCTGCGTCGCCTTCCGGGGTCACGGCGATCAGCAGGCCACCGCTGGTCTGCGGGTCGCACAGCACGCGTTTGTGCAATTCCTGCAGGCGCCCGAGTTTGCTCGAGTAGCTGTCGAAGTTGCGCAACGTACCGCCCGGCATGCAGCCCTGGTCCAGGTAGTCCTCGATTCCGGGCAGACGTGGCACTTTGTCGTATTCGATGCGTGCGGTCACAGCGCTGCCGTCCGCCATCTCCACCAGGTGGCCCAACAGGCCGAAACCGGTGACATCCGTCATTGCCGTCACACCGGCCAACTTGCCGAAACGGCTGCCGGGTTTGTTGAGGGTGCACATCCAGTCACGGGCCAGGCCGATATCCGCCTCACGCAACTTGCCCTTCTTTTCGGCGGTGGTGAGGATGCCGATTCCCAACGGTTTGGTCAGGTACAGGCGGCAACCCACGGTGGCGGTGTCGTTGCGCTTCATATGGCGTTTTTGCACGATGCCGGTGACGGCCAGGCCGAAAATCGGCTCGGGAGCGTCAATGGAGTGCCCGCCCGCCAGGGGAATGCCAGCTTCGTCGCACACCGAGCGGCCGCCACGGATCACTTCACGGGCGATCTCCGGCGCCAGCACGTTCACCGGCCAGCCGAGAATGGCGATGGCCATCAACGGGTCGCCGCCCATGGCGTAGATGTCACTGATGGCGTTGGTGGCGGCGATGCGGCCGAAGTCGAAGGGGTCATCGACAATCGGCATGAAAAAGTCAGTGGTGGAGACCACGCCGCGCTCGTCGTCGATGGCGTACACCGCCGCGTCATCGCGAGAGGCGTTGCCCACCCACAGGTTGGGGTCGAGGTTCTGCGCGCCGCTGCCAGCCAGGATCACTTCCAGCACCTGGGGCGAAATCTTGCAGCCACAACCCGCGCCATGGCTGTACTGGGTAAGGCGAATCGGCTCGTTCATGGTGGACCTCAAGCTATCAAGTGGGCGGATTCTAACAGACAGCAAAAAGCCGGCTGGGCTCTTGTGAGCACAGCCGGCCTTTTGGGTTGCAGCGTTACTGCCGGGCAGCGAGCAGACGCTTGTGGCGATTGCGCCGGGCGATGTTCAGGCACTCAATGGCCGCCGAGAACGCCATGGCCGCGTACACGTAGCCTTTAGGCACATGGGCACCGAAACCTTCGGCGATCAGCGTCATGCCGATCATGATCAGGAAGCCCAGGGCCAGCATCACCACGGTCGGGTTGTCGTTGATGAACTTGGCCAACGGCTCAGCCGCCACCAGCATCACGATCACCGAGGTCACCACGGCGATGATCATGATCGGCAAGTGCTCGGTCATGCCCACGGCGGTAATGATGCTGTCGATGGAGAACACCAGGTCAAGCAAGAGGATCTGCCCGATGGCCGCAGCAAAGCCAATGGCCACGACATTGCCGGTGCTGGTCTTCTCTTCAGGCTCCGGGTCCATGCTGTGATGGATCTCGGTGGTGGCCTTCCAGACCAGGAACAGGCCACCGGCGATCAGGATCATGTCCTTCCACGAGAACGCCTGGCCGAGTACTTCGAACACCGGCGTAGTCAATTGCACGATAAACGCAATGGTGCTCAACAGGCCCAGGCGCAACACCAACGCCATGCTGATACCGATGCGTCGCGCCTTGGCCCGATGCTTCTCGGGCAATTTGTTGGTGAGGATCGAGATAAAGATCAGGTTATCGATGCCCAGCACGATTTCCATCACGATCAAGGTGGCCAGGGCGATCCAGGCGGTGGGGCTGGCGGCCAGTTGTAAAAGGTAATCCATAGGTCAGTCCTGACGTTGTGCGGGGAGATTAGGTTTCTTTGGTGTTCGATTCAGACTCGTTTTGTTCCTGATCATCCTTTTTTTGTGGATTGATCAGGCCGTTTGTCGCTTCGCTCAATGCCTGCTCGGCAGCTTTCTGGGTGTCATCGATGGCTTGCTTGGCCGACTCGGTGGCCTTGCCCATGACTTGTTGCGCGCTTTTTTCGACCTGATCGCAACCACTGATCATCACCAATGAAAGCGCAAGTAACGATGCCGCGCCCAGGGAACTGAGTTTCATGATGTCTTCCTCATTAGAACCATTGGGTCCAAATAGTGGCCCCGCGATAGCGAGGCATTCTATGCAGGCGAACAGTTCAGGAAAATTCGTATTTTTCTCGCGTATACTTCGATTTTTACGAAGTGACGATCATCATGCTCAATTACCGACAGTTGCATTACTTCTGGGTAGTGGCCAAGACCGGCAGCATCGTGCGCGCCTGCGAGCAACTGAACCTCACGCCCCAGACCATCAGCGGGCAGATCAGCCTGCTGGAGCAAACCTACGGGATTGCGTTGTTTCAACGGGTAGGCCGCCAGCTTGAACTCACCGAAGCCGGGCGCCAGGCCCTGCCCTATGCCGAACAGATGTTCCAGACCGGCAATGAACTGGAGGCGATGCTGCGCGCGCAGCCCAATGAGCAACAGATCCTGTTTCGGGTCGGAGTGGCGGATGTGGTGCCCAAGTCCATCGTGTACCGGCTGATCGCGCCAACCATGGAACTGAGCGAGCCCCTGCGCATTACCTGTCGTGAAGACAAATTGGAGCGTTTATTGGCCGACCTCGCGATCCAGCGCCTGGACCTGGTGATCTCCGACAGCCCCATGCCCTCGCACCTGGATATCAAGGGCTACAGCCAGAAACTGGGGGAATGTGGCATCAGTTTTTTCGCCACCCAGGCATTGGCTGACAGGTACGCCGGAGATTTCCCAAAGTGCCTGCACGGCGCGCCCTTGTTGATCCCCGGCGCGGAAACCGTGGTGCGCAGCCGCCTGCAGCGTTGGTTTGCCGAGCAGCAGATCCAGCCCAGGATCATCGGCGAGTTCGATGACAGCGCCTTGATGCAGGCCTTCGGCCAATCCGGCAGCGGGATCTTTATCGCGCCCAGCGTGATCGCCGATGAGGTGGTGCGCCAGTACGGCGTGGCGTTGATTGGCCAGACCGATGCCGTCACCGAGTCGTTCTACGCGATCTCGGTGGAGCGCAAGGTCAAGCACCCCGGCATCGTGGCAATTACCGAAGGTGCACGGCGAGAGTTGTTTACCGCCCTGCCCTGAGCGTTCAGGCGTTGGACGCGACCGCTTGCCTGGCGGTCATCAGCCACAGCGCCAGCAGGATCGACACCAGGATAAACCCGGAAGCGGCAAAGCCCAGGCTGCCCAGGCCGAGGGTGTCGATCACATGCCCGCCGACCATAGCCCCCAGGCCGATCCCCAGGTTGGCCCCGGCGATATTCAACGACGCCGCGAACGCCGGCGCATGGGGTGCGGCCTTCATCAGCCGTACATGGCTGACCAGGAACATCGCCGCCTGGGTCACGCCCCACACCGCCATCGCCGCCGCCAGGCCGACCGTGGAGTGAATCGCCGGCACCAGCGCGACCATGCCGGCGATCATGAAACCGCAGAACACCATGGAAGCGATCAGCGGGTGACGGTCCACCGCACGCCCGCCCAGGGAGTTGCCGATCAGCCCGACCGCGCCGAAGCCCATCAGGCACCAACCCACCAGCGTGCCGTCGAAACCGGCCAGGCGCTCAAGGATGTCCGCCAGGTAGGTATAAGCCGTAAACATGCCGCTGAACACCAGGATCGACAGCAGGATATGGCCCTGCATCAGCGGGTTGCGCAGGATCTTGAACTGCGAGCGCAACGACACCTGGTCGTTCTTCGGCTGGGTCACGGGCAAGTAGATAAACAGCAGCAAGGCCTTGGCCAACGCGACCACGGCGAGGATGGCAAACGCGGAGCGCCAGCCGGACATATCGGAAATCAGCGTGCCCACCGGAATCCCGAACACCGTGGCGCAGACGATGCCGAAGCCGATCTTCTCGATGGCGCGCCCGGCGTATTCGGGGCCGACGATATCCACCGCCGTTTCACTGGCCAGAGCCCAAAACACCGGCAGGCCCAGGGCCGGGATCAAGCGCGCCAACGCCATCACCCAAATGTTCGGCGCCAATGCGGCCACGGTATTGGCCACGCCGAACAGGATCAGGATGCTGATAAACAGACGCTTGCGTGGGAAACGGGCGCAGTACGCGGTCAGAAACGGGCCAAAGGCCGCGACGGTAAACGCGAACAAGGTGACCAGCAGGCCAGCCTGGGACACGCTGACGTTGAGGTCCCGGGCAATGGAGGGCAACAGGCCGACGATAACGAACTCTGTGGTCAGCACGGTAAAGCCGGCGGCCGACAGCAGCAGGATGGGAAACAGCATGAAAACTCCAGAAACGACGACATCAACGGCAGCCCGAAGGGCCCGCTGACAGAAAGGAAAGGTGAGAGAGACCAATCTTAACAGAGTATGTCCGGCTTTTGCGAAGCCCCGGCGACCCAATGCCGCAGCGGCCGGGCCAGGTCCAGCGGCATGCTAGACTTCGCGACCTGCTTCCTACAGCCCTTTCCGCCTGCATTGCTGCGCCCTTTAAAAAAACTAGAGACAACCTTCATATGACTGCTGCCCCTTCTCTTTTCCAACGCCTGGCCCGCCTCAGCCTGGTCACGCAAATCGTCATCGGCTTGATCGCCGGCATCCTGCTGGCCCTGCTATTGCCCGAGGCGGCCAAGGCCTCCGGGTTTATCGGCAAGGTATTTGTTACCGCGCTCAAGGCCGTGGCGCCGATCCTGGTATTTGTGCTGGTGATGGCGTCGATCGCCAACCATAAACACGGCCAGGAAACCCATATCAAGCCGATTCTGTTCCTGTACCTGCTGGGCACTTTTGCCGCCGCCGTGGTGGCGGTGATTGCCAGCATGTGGTTTCCCTCATCGCTGGTGCTCGCCTCCCATGACGCCACCGTGAGCGCCCCCGGCGGCATCGGCGAGGTCTTGCAAAGCCTGCTGTTGAGCGTGGTGGACAACCCCGTCAGCGCGCTGATGAACGCCAACTTCATCGGCATCCTGGCCTGGGCCATCGGCATGGGCATTGCCATACGTCATGCCGGAGCAACCACCCGCACGGTGCTCGACGACCTGTCCAACGGTGTAACCCTGATCGTGCGCGTGGTGATCCGCTTCGCCCCGCTGGGTATCTTCGGCCTGGTGGCTTCGACACTCGCCACCTCGGGCTTCGGCGCCCTGCTCGGCTACGCCCACCTGCTGGTGGTGCTGATCGGCTGCATGCTGTTCGTAGCACTGGTGGTCAACCCGGCCATCGTGTTCTGGAAACTGCGTCGCAACCCCTACCCGCTGGTGTTGATGTGCCTGCGCGAAAGCGGCATCACCGCGTTTTTCACCCGCAGTTCGGCGGCGAATATCCCGGTGAACCTGGCCTTGAGCAAACGCCTGGGCCTGCATGAAGACACCTACTCGGTGTCGATTCCGCTGGGGGCCACGATCAATATGGCCGGTGCCGCGATCACCATCACCGTGTTGACCCTGGCGGCCGTGCACACCCTCGGCATTGCCGTGGACCTGCCAACCGCCGTGCTGCTCAGCGTGGTCGCGGCCATCTGCGCCTGTGGCGCGTCGGGTGTGGCCGGCGGCTCACTGCTGCTGATTCCGCTGGCGTGCAGCCTGTTCGGCATTCCCAGCGAGATCGCCATGCAGGTGGTGGCCGTAGGCTTCATCATCGGCGTGCTGCAGGATTCGGCGGAAACCGCGCTCAATTCGTCCACCGATGTGCTATTTACGGCGGCCGCGTGCCTGGGCAAGGAAGAACAGACGGCTTAAACGCCAGGCGTAAAAAAGCCCGGGGCGGTTCATTCCTGAACCACCCCGGGCTTTTTTTGGCTGCTTAGAAAGCGCCCATGTAGTCACGCTTGCCCACTTCCACGCCGTTGTGACGCAGCAAGGCGTACGCGGTGGTGACGTGGAAGAAGAACTGCGGCAGGCCGTAGGTCAGCAGGTAGGACTGGCCGCTGAAGCGCTTCTCTTTCGGCGTGCCTGGGCGGGTGATGATCTCGATGCCTTCCTTGCCGTCGACTTGCTCGGGCTTGATGGTGTCGACAAACGCCAGCACCTTGGCGATCAGCGCTTGCAGGTCGGCGAAGGTGACTTCGGTATCTTCGTATTTCGGTACTTCGATCTCAGCCAGGCGTGCGGAAACGCCCTTGGCGAAGTCGACGGCGATCTGCACCTGGCGCACCAGTTGGAACATGTCCGGGAACAGCCGCGCTTGCAGCAAGGCGTTGGGTTCGATGTTTTTGGCGGTGGCGTGGGCTTCGGCTTTGTTCAGCACATCGCTCAGGGCGGTGAGCATTTGCTTGAAGACGGGGATGGAGGCGGCGTACAGGGAAATAGTCATGGCAGTCTCATGGGTAATGGCAGGGTTGGAACCAGCGGCGATTATAGACACGCCAGGCGCTTGTCTTTTATTTTTTCCGGCTTACGCTAGTGCGTTCACAGCATAGGGAAAGCGCGATGACCGCCGAGCACGACACCGACACCCCTGAGCCGCGCCTGAACAGCACGGAAATTCGCGTCCTGGGTTGCCTGATCGAAAAACAGGCGACCAACCCGGAAACCTACCCCCTGACCCTCAACGCCCTGGTGCTGGCCTGCAACCAGAAGACCAGCCGTGAACCGGTGATGAACCTGAGCCAGGGCCAGGTTGGCCAGAGTCTGCGTGCACTGGAAGGCCAAGGCTTCACGCGCCTGGTAATGGGCAGCCGCGCCGACCGCTGGGAGCATCGCGTGGACAAGGCACTGGAACTGGTGCCGGCCCAGGTGATCCTGACCGGGCTGCTGTTCTTGCGTGGGCCACAGACGGTCAACGAGCTGCTGACCCGCAGCGGGCGCATGCATGACTTCGAAGATGCCGAACAGGTGGTGCACCAGTTGGAGCGCCTGATTGCCCGCGGGCTGGCGCTGCTGGTGCCGCGCCAGGCGGGGCAGCGGGAAGATCGCTATACCCATGCGCTGGGCGATCCGGCGGACATCGAGGTGATTATCGCCGCGCGGGGAAGCCCGGTGGAACGCTCTGCCGGCGCAGTCTCGCTGGATCGTATCGAAGAGCTTGAAGCGCGAATTGCAGCTCTGGAAGAACGATTGGCGCAGCTGGAACAGGCCTGACACGGTCAAACATGTGGGAGGGGGCTTGCTCCCTCCCACATTTAGAGCTGCAGTGGCCTTCAGTTGCGGGCGAAGGCTACTGCCTTCTGGAACTGTTCATCCGTAGGCCGCACGCCGGTATAAAGCACAAACTGCTCCAACGCCTGGATCGCAATCACCTCCAGCCCGGTGATCACCCGCTTGCCTTTGGCCCGACCGCGCACGATCAGTGGTGTTTCGGCGGGGATCGCTACCACATCGAAGACGGTGTCAGCTGCATCCACGGCATCCGCCTCAAATGCCAGGGCATCCGCCTCGGCCCCGCCGGTCATGCCGATGGGCGTCACGTTGATCAGCATCTGCGGGCGCAAATCGCCCAGTTCCGCCTGCCATGCGTACCCAAGATTCTGCGCCAACGCCCGGCCGGCCAGTTCGTTGCGCGCCACGATCACGCCATTTCCATAACCACCGTCGCGCAAGGCGCTGGCCACGGCCTTGGCCATGCCGCCGCTGCCACGCAGGGCAAAAGTCGAGTCCTGCGGAACGGCGTGCTTTTTCAGCAGTTGTTCAATGGCGATGTAGTCGGTGTTGTAGGCCTTGAGGTGCCCGTCAGTGTTCACGATGGTGTTCAGGGAGTCGATGGCTTGAACCGAATCGTCGAGCTCGTCCACTAAGGCAATGGCAGCCTCCTTGAAGGGCATGGACACCCCGCAACCACGCACGCCCAATGCGCGGATACCACCTATCGCGCCGGGTAAATCCTGGCTGCTGAAGGCTTTATAGTAGAAGTTCAGCCCTAACTGTTCGTACAGATGGTT
The DNA here is from genome assembly GCF_012030485.1 of Pseudomonas sp. B14(2022). Lineage (NCBI taxonomy): Bacteria > Pseudomonadati > Pseudomonadota > Gammaproteobacteria > Pseudomonadales > Pseudomonadaceae > Pseudomonas > Pseudomonas sp. B14(2022). The sequence continues at coordinate 80,463 of NZ_JAAUVM010000022.1, read as the reverse complement.
ATGAAAACGCAGGCCAAAATTCCCGGGACGCGCCGACAGTGAAATGCACAGTTGGGTGTCCTTGTTGGGGTGCATCTGCATGGATAACTCCTTTGAGTAAGCAAATCGGTACAGACCTTACACAACCTTTACCTTGCGGCCGTGCTGTTTTTCAGAAATACGTTGTCTTAAAAGTATCCCCGCGACATTACTTGAGTCTATTGATTGCAGACCACAAGCGCAGGGGCTAACCGAGGAATGACCATGATTCGTACAATCCCCAAGATCGCCTTGCTGGTAGGTGCACTCGCTATGGCAGGCCAAGCCTCCGCCCATGGTGGTGGATGGGGTGGCCCAGCCGTCTTGGGTGCCCTGGTCGGCGCCGCCGTAGTGGGCTCCGTGGTTGCCAGCCAACCCCGTGAGGTCTATGTGCAGCAGCCGGTCTACGTGCAACCGCAGCCGGTGTATGCCGCGCCGCCGCCGGTCTACTACGCACCACCGCCACCGGTGTACGTGCAACAGGAGGTTTATTACCGCCCGGCGCCGGTCTATTACGGTCCACCGCGCGGCTACTATGGCCCTCCCCACGGTTACTACCGCCGCGGCTGGTAAGTCTCAACCGTCACACATGAAACAGGCCTCGCCCACTCGCGAGGCCTTTTTTTGTGGGTAACGTCCGGATTTATCCTGCCAAGGTCGCTCTGAGGACAATGACCAGGCTGCAATCCCACACTATTAAGGTCGAAAGTCTACTTGCCCGAAACAGGCTCACGCTGTCATGTTTGTGTCACGACACACTCCCACTATCAATCCTGTCCACTCAATAACAACAAGGACGACTGACCATGCCCACACAAAACCCGCATCGCACCGCCGGCCTCTGTACGTCCAGCAAGGTCTACAGCGCCCTCACGGAGCTCAAGCACCTGGAAGGCCACCGCAGCGCCAAGTTCCTCGCGCTGCTGGCGGAAAACCTGGTGCGCAAAGGCCTGCTTAATGAGCAGGAAGTGGTGAGCATGCTCGATCAAGTGGTCGACTGACGCCTTTTGTTAATGTCGACTATCGAGCCAGATGATTTTTCCTGAACGCCAGCGCCCCGTAAGGTGACCTCCATAGCGATTGGAGGTTCTTATGCCCACTGTTCAAATCATGTCCGTCATTGGCAGCGCCGTCCCCGCCCCGCTTCGGGAGCTGGGCCTGCTCGCCTGCTGGTACCTGGTACGCGACGGCGAAGCCATCAGCGGCCCGCTCACGTCGTTGTCCGCCGCCGAAAAACAACTGCAAAAGGCCTCGAATTTCAGGCTGCACGCCTGAGACTCAAGGCAACGGCAGCTTGACCCGCGGCTTGCTTTCGACAAACAACGCCCAACTGGACATGAACAACGCCGCCACCAGCGGCCCGATCACAAACCCGTTGAGGCCGAATACCGACAGGCCGCCCAGGGTCGAGATCAGGATCAGGTAGTCGGGCATCTTGGTGTCCTTGCCCACCAGGATCGGGCGCAGCACGTTGTCCACCAGGCCGATCACAAACACGCCGAACAGGGCCAACACCACGCCCTGCCAGATCGAACCGCTCAACAGGAAGTAGGCGGCCACCGGCCCCCACACAATGCCCGCTCCCACGGCCGGCAGCAGTGACAGAAACGCCATCAACACCGCCCAGAGCAACGCACTGGGAATGTCCAGGAACCAGAAAATCAAACCACCCAACGCCCCCTGGGTCACGGCCACCAGCACGTTGCCCTTGACCGTCGCCCGTACCACCCGATTGAACTTGAGCTGCAACCGGCGCTTCTGCGGCTCGGCCAACGGCACCGCCGTGCGTACCTTGCGCACCAGTTCCGGGCCGTCGCGCAGCAGGAAGAACAGCAGGTACAACATGATGAAAAAACTCACCAGGAAATCAAACGTACCCTGGCCGAAGCTGAACGCCTGGGTCGCAAAGAACTGACTGCCCTGCATCGCGCTCTTGACGATCTTCTCGCGCAGCCCTTCCAGGTTGCCCATGCCGAAACGGTCCAGCAGGTGCTGGAAATAGGGCGGCAGGAAGTTCTTGAACTGCTCGATATAGCCGGCCACATCCAGCTTGCCGCTCTCGACGTTTTTGTAGAGCGTGGCGCCCTCTTGCACCAGCAACGCGCTGGTAATGATCACCGGCAGAATCGCGATCACCAGGCACACCATCAAGGTGGTCAGGGACGTCAGGTTGCGGTTCCAGCCGAAGCGCTGCTGCAGGCGGCGCTGCATCGGCGCAAAGATGATGCCGAGGATCACCGCCCAGAACACCGCACCGTAGAACGGCAGCAATATCCAGATAAAGGCGACGGTCACCAGGGCCAGCAGTAACAGCAGGGTCTTGAATTGCAGGTTGGTTTGATTCATGTCCGATCCATGTCAAAAAAGCAGGCCGCGCGTTTGCGTCCAGCTGCTTAGTCCACCACAAATCCCGGGAGTGCCATCTTTGTTGCGGTAAGCGTAGACCCAGATCAATAAAGCCCGGCACACGTTGGGCTACGCTCGCGGCCTTTTGCGACCCGATCCCCATGCCTCTCGTCCTTGCCCCCGAACTGCTCGCCCCCGCCGGCACCTTGAAAAACATGCGCTACGCCTTCGCCTACGGCGCCGACGCGGTCTACGCCGGCCAGCCGCGCTACAGCCTGCGGGTGCGCAACAACGAGTTCGACCACGCCAACCTGGCGCTCGGCATCCAGGAAGCCCACGCGTTGGGCAAGCGGTTCTACGTGGTGGTGAACATCGCGCCACACAATGCCAAGCTCAAGACGTTCCTCAAGGACCTCGCCCCGGTGATCGCCATGGGCCCGGATGCGCTGATCATGTCCGACCCGGGGCTGATCATGCTGGTGCGCCGGCACTTCCCGATGATGCCGATTCATCTCTCAGTGCAGGCCAATACGGTGAACTGGGCCAGCGTGGAGTTCTGGCAGCAGCAAGGGATTTGCCGGGTGATCCTGTCGCGGGAACTGTCCCTGGAAGAAATCGGCGAGATTCGCCAGCAGGTGCCGGCCATGGAGCTGGAAGTGTTTGTGCACGGTGCCTTGTGCATGGCCTATTCCGGGCGCTGCCTGCTCTCGGGCTACATGAACAAGCGTGACGCCAACCAGGGCACCTGTACCAATGCCTGTCGCTGGAAATACCAGGCCACCCCGGCGGTGGAAAACGCCACGGGCGATATAGTCCAGGTGTATCAACCGGAACCCACACTGGGGATCGGCGCGCCCACCGACCAGGTGTTCCTGCTGCAGGAAGCCAATCGCCCCGATGAGCACATGCCTGCCTTCGAGGACGAGCACGGCACCTACATCATGAATGCCAAGGACCTGCGTGCCGTGCAGCATGTGGAGCGCCTGACCCACATGGGCGTGCATTCGCTGAAGATCGAAGGCCGCACCAAATCGCATTTCTATTGCGCACGCACGACCCAGGTGTATCGCCAGGCAATCGATGATGCCGTGGCCGGCCGTGCGTTTGACCGCAACTTGATGACCAACCTGGAATCCTTGGCCCAGCGCGGCTACACCGAAGGTTTCCTGCGCCGCCATGTGCACGACGAATACCAGAACTACCAGAACGGCAGCTCAGTGTCCGAGCGCCAGCAGTTTGTCGGCGAGTTGACCGGCGAGCGCCGCGGCGAGCTAGCCGAGGTCAAGGTGAAGAACCGCTTTGCCGTGGGTAATCACCTGGAACTGATGACCCCCGCCGGCAACTTTCACTTTGACCTGGCCAGCCTGCACAACACCAAGGGCGAAGCCATTGACGTGGCGCCGGGGGATGGGCACACGGTGTATGTGCCCCTGCCGGCCGAGATGGACCTGCGCTTTGGCCTGTTGATGCGCGACATCGTGTAGCGGTTCAGATCCTGAACTGACCGACCAATTGCCCCAACCGTTGGCCCAGGTCCGCCAAACTGCGCGAGGTCTGGGCGCCCAACTGGGTTTCATCGGCCACGCTGTCCACCGCCACGGCAATCTGATGCACGCTGCGGTTGATCTCTTCGGCCACGGCAGTCTGTTCTTCGGCGGCGCTGGCAATCTGCGCGTTCATCGAGTTGATGGTGCCGATCAACTCGGCCATGGTGTCCAGGGACGCCCCGGCTTCGTTGGCCTTGGCCGAGGTGCCATCGCCGGCATCGCTGGAGCGGCGCATGGCATCCACGGCAGCCTCGGTGCCTTTTTGCAGGCGGTCGATCATGCCCTGGATTTCCTGGGTGCTGGTTTGCGTGCGGCTGGCCAGGGCGCGCACCTCGTCGGCGACCACGGCAAAACCACGCCCGGCCTCCCCTGCCCGCGCCGCTTCGATCGCCGCGTTGAGCGCCAGCAGGTTGGTTTGTTCGGCAATCGAGCGGATCACGCCGAGCACGCTGACAATCGACGACACGTCCTGCTTCAGGCTGTCGAGGGAGACACCGCTGCTGCGGATGTCATTCACCAGCGCATGGATCTGCGCAATGCTGCCGTCCACCACGCGCTTGGCAGCCTGGCCTTCTGCGTCGGTCTGTTGCGCGGCCACCGAGGCGCCTTGGGCACTGCGCGCCACTTCTTGCGCTGCGGAGGACATCTGGTTGATGGCGGTGGCCACTTGGTCGGTCTCGTGACGCTGGCGTTCCATGGCCTGCTCCGAGCGCTGGGCCTGGTCGGACACCTGGCTGACCAGGCCGGTGAGTTGGGTGGTCATTTCGGTGATCTGGCGCACCAGGCCATGGATCTTGTCGACAAAACGGTTGAATGCGCCAGCCAGGTCGCCGAGTTCATCCTGGCTGGTGATGGCCAGGCGGCGAGTCAAATCGCCTTCGCCGGCAGCAATGTCGTCGAGGTTGGCTTTCATAAGATGCAGCGGGCGCAGGATGGTGTTGGCCAGCAGCATGCCGGCAGCGGCAATCACCAGCAACACCACCACGGCCACGCCGAGGATGCTCAGCAGCACGCCTTCCATGCGCTTTTCTACCTTGGCCTCGACCACCGCTACCTGGGCCTCGATGCCATCCAGGTTCACCGATGTACCGATAACCATGTCCCACTTGGGCAGGTATTCGGTGTAGCCCATCTTGGGCACCAACTCGGTCTGGCCAGGCTGGGTCGAGCTGTATTGCAGGTAGTGGCTACCGTCCTTGCCGACCTTGACCAAGTCCCGGTTGACGTAGACACCGTTGGGGTCACGGTTGTCCTTGAAGCTCTTGCCCACGCCGTCGGGGCTGTTGCCCTTGAACAGACGGATGGTCTCGGAGTCGTAGCCGAAGAAGTAACCGTCCTTGCCGTAGCTGGTGTTGGACAGCAGCTTGACCACCTCCGCCCGCGCCGCCGTATCCCCGGGCGCGGCCGCGTCGTAGAGCGGCTTGATGGTGGTCATGGCCACTTCCACATAACTTTGCAGGGTGGTCTTGGCGTTGTTGAGCAGGCGCTGGCGGGTTTCATCCACCTCGTTGCGCGCTTGCCCCTGGAGGATCCACACGGTGGTCAGGCTGATGACCACGGCGAACAGCAACACCGGTACAACGGCGAGGGACAGGACTTTGGCCTTCAGACTCAGACGCATGGCTTTTCTCTCTTATTAAGCGACTTGAGAGGTTATCGGCCAGCGCCGGTGAATCTGTAGATCAGAGTGTCATCGCCGCCAACCAGCCAAACGCCAGCAATGGGAGGTTGTAGTGCAGGAATGTTGGCACCACGGTGTCCCAGATATGGTGATGCTGGCCGTCGATATTCAGGCCGGAGGTCGGGCCGAGGGTGGAGTCCGAGGCGGGCGAGCCGGCATCACCCAGCGCCCCGGCGGTGCCGACGATGCACACGATGGCCAGCGGGCTGAAGCCCAGTTGCACACACAACGGCACGAAAATCGCCGCCAGGATCGGCACCGTGGAAAACGACGAGCCGATGCCCATGGTCACCAGCAGCCCCACCAGCAACATCAACAACGCCCCCACACCACGGCTATGGCCGATGAACGCCGCCGAGGCCTCCACCAGCGAGCGCACGTCGCCGGTAGCCTTGAGCACTTCGGCAAAGCCTGACGAGGCGATCATGATGAAGCCGATCATCGCCATCATCTTCATGCCTTCGGTAAACAGGTCGTCGGTGTCGCGCCAGCGCACGATGCCCGAGACCGAGAAAATCAGGAACCCGGCCAGGGCACCGATGATCATCGAGTCCAGCCACAACTGGATGATGAACGCCGAGGCAATCGCCAGGCCGGCCACCAGCAGGGTCAGCGGGTTGTACTGCACCGCCACTTGCTCGACCCGCTCGATGTTCTCCAGGTCATACACACGCTTCTTGCGGTAGCTGATAAACACCGCCACCAGCAGCCCGACCACCATGCCCAGCGCCGGTAGGCCCATGGCGTGCGTGACGTTGACCTGACTGATGTCCACGCCGCTCTTGGCCACGTTGGCCAGCAGAATCTGGTTGAGGAAGATATTGCCGAAGCCCACCGGCAGGAACATGTACGGCGTGATCAAGCCAAAGGTCATCACGCAGGCGATCAAGCGCCGGTCCAACTGCAACTTGGTCAGCACATACAGCAGGGGCGGCACCAGCAACGGGATAAACGCGATATGGATCGGCAGGATGTTCTGCGACGCGATCGCGACCACCCACAACAAGCCGATCAGCAGCCATTTGACGTGGTTGCCGCCCGTGGCCTCCTGACGGTCGACCAGCAGCAAGGCCTTGTCCGCCAGGGCGTGGGCCAGGCCGGACTTGGCAATCGCCACGGCGAAAGCGCCAAGCAAGGCGTAGGACAAGGCCACAGTCGCACCACCCCCCAAGCCACCATTGAAGGCCTTGAGGGTGGCTTCGATACCCAGGCCACCGGTCAGGCCGCCCACCAGGGCGCCGACGATAATGGCGATGACCACATGCACGCGGGACAGGCTGAGCACCAGCATGGTGCCGACCGCGGCGATGACTGCGTTAATCATGGTTACCTCAAGCAGAAACATAAAAAACAGGCATGCCCACGCCCAGGCGACCATCGGGTGGCAGCCAGCGTGCAGGCTTGAAGGAGGTCTTATTAGAGGGCGCGCACTTTGCAGCAGGCGGGGCGCCATGTCAAAAAACGGCGCCGTTTTGAGGTTTAAATTGATCGTTTGAATAAAGAAAATCCCAGATCGGCCGATAACCGTGCTCTATGTGTTTTTCAGGTAAGGATGTACCGATGGCCCTCAGACAGCTCTCCATTCAATGGAAAATCACCCTGCTCGCCGGCCTGTGCCTGCTGGGGATCGTGACCCTGCTGGTGGGTTTGTCGCTGTACCGCATGGCGCAGAGTTCCGAGCAGGTCAAAGCCTCCAGCATGCAGATGCTCAATGAAGCGGCCCAGGCACGCATCGAGGCCCAAGGTGAGGTGCAGGCACTGGGCATCCGCCGACAGTTCATGGACGCCTATCAATACGGGCATGGGTTTTCCCGCCAGGTCCTGTTCCTGCGCGAGCAAGCGGAAAAACGCTTCCTCGACGCCTTCGACACCCGCGAAGACCTGACCCGCCAGGTCAAGGCCGCGCTGCAGGCCAACCCGGAACTGCTGGGCCTGTCCCTGGTCTTCGAAGCCAATGCGCTGGATGGCAAGGATGAGTTGTTCGCTGGCCAGGCGGAGCTGGGCAGTAATGACAAGGGCCGCTTCGCCCTGTACTGGTCGCAGCCGACACCTGGCAAGTTGACCTCGATGGCACTGCCGGAAAGCGACATGTCCGACACCAGCATCGGCCCCAGCGGTGAACCGGCCAACGCCTGGTTCACCTGCCCGCGCAGCACGCTCAAACCGTGCGTGATCGAGCCGTACTTTTATGTGATCGACGGGCAAAACGTGCTGATGACCAGCATCGTGTTTCCGTTGACGGTCAATGGCAAGGTGATCGCCTCGCTGTCGGTGGACATCAACCTCAACAGCCTGCAGGCCGTGAGCCAGCAGGCCAGCCACAAGCTGTATGACGGCCAGACCCAGGTCAGCATCCTCAGCCCAACCGGTTTGCTCGCCGGCTATAGCGCGGACGCCAGCCAGTTGAGCAAACGCCTGGACCAGGTCGATACGCAAAGCGGCGCGCAATTGATCAGCGCATTGGCCAGCGGGACACAAATCCGCAGCCTGCGCACCGACCATCAGCTCAAGGTGCTGGCGCCGTTCGCGCCGATTCCAGACGGCAAGCCATGGGGCGTGTTGCTGGATGTGCCGGAAAAAGTCCTGGTCGGGCCGGCTGAAGCACTCAAGACCCAGATGGACGCCGATAATACGCGCGGCACCCTGCTGGAGTTGAGTTTGGGCCTACTGGCAGCAGTGATCGGCCTGATCCTGGTATGGCTGATGGCCCGCAGCGTGACCCGACCGATCCTCGGCGTGGCCCATATGCTTGAAGACATTGCCAGCGGCGAAGGCGACCTGACCCGCCGCCTGGCCTATGACAAACAGGACGAACTGGGCCAACTCGCAGGCTGGTTCAACCGTTTCCTCGACAAGCTGCAACCGATCATTGCCGAAGTCAAACGCTCGGTGCAGGACGCCCGGGGCACCGCCGACCAGTCCGCCGCGATTGCCACGCAAACCAGCGCCGGCATGGAGCAGCAGTACCGTCAGGTCGACCAGGTGGCCACCGCCTCCCATGAAATGAGCGCCACCGCCCAGGACGTGGCCCGCAGCGCCGCCCAGGCAGCCCAGGCCGCGCGTGATGCCGACCAGGCCACCCGCGACGGCCTGACGGTGATCGACCGCACCACCAGCAACATCGGCGAGTTGGCGGCGGACATGAGCACCGCCATGGCCCAGGTCGAAGGCCTGGCCGCCAACAGCGAGAAGATCGGTTCAGTGCTGGAAGTGATTCGCGGCATCGCCGAGCAAACCAACCTGCTGGCGCTCAACGCGGCGATCGAAGCCGCCCGCGCCGGTGAGGCCGGCCGTGGGTTTGCCGTGGTCGCCGACGAGGTACGCAACCTGGCACGGCGTACTCAGGAGTCGGTGGAGGAAACCCGCCTGGTGATCGAGCAATTGCAGAGCGGCACCGAAGAGGTCGTGGGTTCCATGGGCAACAGCTACCGCCAGGCCCAGGGCAGTGTCGAACAGGTCGGCGAGGCCGTCACCGCCCTGCGCCAGATCGGCGATGCGGTCACGGTGATCAGCGACATGAACCTGCAAATCGCCAGCGCCGCCGAAGAGCAAAGCGCGGTGGCCGAAGAGATCAACCACAATGTGGCGACCATTCGCGATGTGACCGAATCGCTGTCGGAACAGGCCAATGAGTCGGCGCGGGTGAGCCAGGCGTTGAACAGCCTGGCGAATCAGCAGCAGGGGTTAATGGACCAGTTCCGCGTCTGAGGGTCGAAGGCAGTCCAATGTGGGGGGCCCACTACCTCTGTGGCGAACCCCCTCCCACATTTTGATCTACGGTGTGTCAGCCATGGCGTTTGGGTAATTCGATCAATGCCTTCAAACCGCCCAGCTCGCTCTCCTGCAACTGCAACACCCCGCCCCACACCTCGGCAATGTCCCGCACGATCCCCAGCCCCAGGCCATGGCCGTCGATCTGTTCGTCCAGGCGTGCGCCCCGACTGAAGACCTGGTCCCGTTGGGCCTCGGGAATGCCGGGGCCGTCATCTTCCACCGCCAGCAGATAACTGTGCGGCGTCTCGCTGATGCTTAAGCGCACCTCGGCATCCGCCCATTTGCAGGCGTTGTCCAACAGGTTGCCGAGCAGCTCCAGCAAATCCTCGCGGTCCCAGGGTAATTGCAGGCCCGACGCGACGTGGTAGCTGAGGTCCAGGTGTTCGCCATGGATCATGTTCAAGGTGGCGAGCAGGCCGGGCAGTTCTTTTTCACAGTCGAACAAAGCACCCGGCAGGGTTTCGCCGGCCAGCCGTGCGCGATTGAGTTCACGGTTGAGGCGTTGTTGTACCTGCTCCAATTGCTCGCGCAACAGTTTGCTCAGTTCGGGGTGATCCTTGAGCGCCTCGCTCGACGCAGCGCTCAACAGCACCGCAAGCGGGGTTTTCAGCGCATGCCCAAGGTTGCCGAGGGCGTTGCGCGAGCGCTTGAGGCTGTCTTCGGTGTGGGCCAGCAGGTGGTTGATCTGGGCGACCAGTGGTTCCAGTTCCAGCGGCACCTGGGTGTCGAGTTGCGAGCGCTGGCCCTGTTGCAACTGGGCGATCTGATTGCGCGCGGTTTCCAGCGGGCGCAAGGCGCGACGTACGGTGACTCGCTGCAAAAACAACACCAGCAGCAGTGCCGCCAGCCCCAGCACCAGGCCAATCCGACGCATCAGGCGAAAGCTTTCCCGCACAGGGGTGTAGTCCTGCGCCACGCTGATGGAAATCGATTGGCCGAAGCGCTTGTAGTCCGAACGCAGCACCAGCAATTGCTGGCCTTCCGGCCCCAGTTGCAGGTTGCCCTTGAGCCCGGCCTCCGGCAGTCGGGGTAATTCCTGGTCCCACAGCGAACGGGAACGCCAGTGAGTGTCGGCAAAATCGATACGGAAATAATGCCCGGAAAACGGCCGCTGGTAGGCCGGCGACAGGCGCTGTTCATCCAGCTGTACACCGTTGGGCCCGCGTACCAGGGCGACCAGCAGGTTCTCGGCATCGTTGCGCAGCCCGGCTTCCAGGTAGCGTTGCAAACCGGCCTCGAACAACCACAGGCTGGTTTGCGCCAACACCACGCCGACGATCACCATCACGCTGATCAGGCCCAGGCTCAGGCGGCGCTGAATCGACTTCATGCAGGGCTGGCGCCAAACCGGTAGCCCTGGCCGCGCCGGGTTTCGATCACGCTGCGGCCGAGCTTGCGACGCAGGTGGTTGACGTGCACTTCCAGCACGTTGGAGTCGCGCTCGGTCTCGCCGTCGTACAGGTGCTCGGCCAAATGACTTTTCGAGAGAATTTGTTCAGGGTGCAACATGAAGTAGCGCAACAGGCGGAATTCGGCGGCGGTCAATTGGATCTCGTCGCCGTCGCGCAGTACGCATTGGCGCCCTTCGTCCAGGTGCAGGCCAGCAGCTTGCAAGGTGGGTTGGTTGGCCTGCCCGTGGGAGCGGCGCAACAGCGCCTGGATGCGCAGGTGCAGCTCTTCGGGGTGAAAAGGTTTGCTCAGGTAATCGTCGGCACCGGCCTTGAGCCCTTCGATGCGCTCGGCCCAGGAATCGCGGGCAGTGAGGATCAGCACCGGGGTGGCCAGCGCGGCGGCGCGCCATTGCGCCAACACCTCAAGGCCGGGCAAACCGGGCAGGCCGAGGTCGAGGATGATCAGGTCGTAGGGTTCGCTGCGGCCCTGGTACGCGGCGTCGCGGCCGTCGGCCAGCCAGTCGACGGCATAACCCTGGCGCTGCAGGCCGGCCAGCAGTTCATCGGCCAGGGGTACGTTGTCTTCCACCAGGAGCAGGCGCATCAGTCTTCCTCGTCTTTGATCAGTACACCGTTGGTGGCGTCGAGTTTGATCTCTCGAACCACGCCGTCGGTGGTCACCAGTTCCACTTCGTAGGCATATTGGCCGTGCTTCTTCTCAAGCTCGGCTTCCAGCAAGCGCGAGCCGGGATACCGCGCCATGGCCTGCTGCAACAACTGCTCCAGAGGCAGGATCACTCCCTGTTGGCGCAGCGCCAAGGCTTCATCCTGGTTGAGGTCGCGGGCCTGCAAGCCTGAGCAGAACACCACCAGCACCAACGCCATTCGACTGCCAGCGCGTAAATTTACCTTCATTACGTATCCTGATGATTCTTGAGAACCTGCCCGGTGAGCGCGTCCAATTCGACCTCCCATTCAATGCCGTCGGCATCTTGCAGTTCGACTTCATAGACATACTTGCCGTAAGCCTCGTCCAGGTCGGTGTCCAACAGCGTTGAGCCGGGATGCAAGGCCTGGGCTGTGGCTTCGAGCTGGTCGAACGCGACAATTGTAACAGTGGCAGGCACGGTCAGTGGTTTGTCGGGGTACACGGCTCCGGCCTGAGTCGCCGTGGAGGCGATGATAGCGGCGGCGACCAGAGCAGTGAGGCGTTTCATGATGAGTCTCCGTTACACGATGTTTTTCCTACACCGGCCACGGTAGCTGCTGCAACTTAACTGAAACTGAATTGCCACCATGGCAATTTCCAGCAGGCGCGACGGGCTACGATGTTTATTCAGGATTCACGCGGTATCGTTAACGTTTTCGCGAGCACGCTTGCTCCTACACCCCGCTTCAACAGAGACCGGTATGACAGCCATCCACATCAAGTTCCCCGCCCTGACCCTCAAGGCCGGCAAACGCGCCTTTGCGCGCATTCGCGAACAGGGCCTCAAGCCTGCGGATGTCGGCATACTCCCCGGAGCGGCCGGCGGCCCCAAGGCGCTGGGGATCCAGGGCCTGGACCTGGCGCTGTTCGGCGACTGGCTGCCGCGTGCGCCACGGGAGCGTGCGCTGATCGGAGCATCGATCGGTTCCTGGCGGTTTGCCAGCGCCTGCCTGCCCGACCCGGTGCAAGGCCTGCTGGACCTCGGCCGCCTGTACAACGAACAACGCTTTGCCAAAGGCGTGACCATGGCCGAAGTCAGCCGCAGCTGCCAGCGCATGCTCGACGACCTGCTGGCCGGCCGCGACGCACGGGTACTGGACAACCCCGATTACCGACTGAACATCATGGTGGTCAAGAGCCACGGCCTGCTCGCCGACGACCACCGCGGGCGCCTGGGGTTGGGCCTGTCATCGGTGATTGCCGACAACCTGCGCGGCCGAGCGCGGCTGGCGCGGCATTTCGAGCGGCTGATCATCCACGACCCGCGCCAGGCACCGCCGGTGCACCCGCTGAAGGATTTCCCCTCACGCTTCCTTGAATTGGACATGGGCAACCTGCGCCAGGCGCTGCTGGCATCCGGTTCGATCCCCATGGTGATGCAAGGCGTGCGCGACCTGCCCGGAGCCGGCACCGGCACCTACCGCGACGGCGGCCTGCTGGACTACCACCTCGACCTGCCCTACCACGGCGACGACATCGTGCTGTACCCGCACTTCACCGACCGGGTCATCCCCGGCTGGTTCGACAAGGGCCTGCCATGGCGGCGCAGCAACCAGCAAGGCTTGCAGGATGTGTTGCTGCTGGCGCCGTCCAAGGACTACCTGGCCCGCCTGCCCCACGGCAAACTGCCAGACCGCAGCGACTTCAAGCGCTTCATGGGCGACGACCCGAGTCGCAACAAGTACTGGCAAACCGCGATGAGCGAGAGCCGGCGGCTGGGGGATGAGTTTCTGCAACTGGCCGATAACGGTGGCCTGGGCGAGCGCTTGCAGGCGCTTTGACCCAGCGGTATGCGCGGCATGGGATCAAGCTGTTAAACTCGCCGCCTGCCAGATACCTGACCGAGCTGAAAAATACTGTGGAAATCTTCAAAGAGTTTACCTTCGAGTCCGCCCACCGCCTGCCCCACGTACCGGAAGGCCACAAGTGCGGGCGCCTGCATGGGCATTCGTTCAAGGTGGCGATCCACCTGAGCGGCGACCTGGATCCCCATACCGGCTGGATTCGCGACTTCTCGGAGATCAAGGCGATTTTCAAGCCGCTCTACGAACGCCTCGACCACAACTACCTCAATGACATCCCAGGCCTGGAAAACCCCACCAGCGAAGTGCTGGCCAAGTGGATCTGGACTGAACTCAAACCGCTGTTGCCGGAACTCAGTGCGATCCGCATCCACGAGACCTGCACCAGTGGCTGCATCTATCGCGGCGAGTAGGCCTGCGATGTTAAAAAACCACCCTTGCGGTGGTTTTTTTGTGCCTCCCGTAGCACCCTTCCACCCTTCCCTTTCTTCGCCACCGAGGAGATGTCCATGGAAACTACCTGGCTGGCCCAAGCCAAACGCTTGCAAGCATTGGCTTCCACGGGGCTGCACTTTTGCACCGATGATTTCGAGCGCGAACGCCTGGAAGAAATCGCCGAGATTGCCCACAGCATGCTGGCGCAGCTGGGCAACGTGCCGCTGGAGCGCATCACCGGGCTGGTTTCGGATTTCGCCCAGCGCTATTCGACGCCGATGATCGACGTGCGTGGCGCGGTGATCGAGGGTGAGCGCATTCTGCTGGTGCGCGAGGCCACCGACGGCTGCTGGGCGCTGCCCGGTGGTTATGCCGATATCGGTTTGTCGGCGGCGGAAAACATTATCAAGGAAATTCGCGAGGAAGCCGGGCTGAGCGTTACTGCGCGGGCACTGTACAGCGTCACCCACAAGGCCAAGGGGTTGTATCGGCCGGATGTGCGGGATTTCTACAAGTTGTATTTCCTGTGTGAACGGGTGGATCAACTGGCGCCGGTGGCCGGGTTCGAGACCACCGAGGTGGGCTTTTTTACCTTGGACGACCTGCCGCCGCTGTCCCGTGGGCGCACCATCGAAAGTGATCTGGAGGCGGCGTTTGCCTTTCATCGCGGCGAGACCACGCAGACGCTGTTCGACTGATCCAATTTGTACCACTGCTGCACCGCTTTCGTGCCCGATTGGGCACAGCGAACACGCCTACCTGCGTTTCCCCCCTATTTGGCTATAAATACTGTGCACAGTGCACAGCGTCGACCGTGCGCCTGTCACTGCCGCTGATTTGGCACGCCCGGTGCAATAGGCCTGCGTCACTCATTCAGGGAGCACGGACATGACGCAGCAAGAACCGGGCAACGATTACCCCTTAAGCGAAGTCCCCATGCATGCGCGCAAGGGCCTGGCGTCGACCGCCATGGTGCTGTTGGGCTTTACCTTTTTTACCGCGACCATGTTTGCCGGCGGCAAGCTCGGGGTGGCGTTCAGTTTCACCGAGATGCTCGGCGTGGTGGCCTTGGGTAACCTGCTGCTGGGTATCTACGCCGCAGGCCTGGGTTACATCGCGTTCAAGAGCGGGCTGAACTCGGTGTTGATGGGCCGCTTCTGCTTTGGCGAGGTGGGCAGCAAGCTCAGTGACTTGATCCTCGGTTTCACCCAGATCGGCTGGTACGCCTGGGGCACCGCCACGGCCGCCGTAGTGCTCGGCAAGTATTTCGAGCTGAGCCAGGGCAGCGTGCTGGCGTTGATGGTGCTGTTCGGCCTGGTATTTTGCGCCACGGCCTACGTGGGCTATCGCGGGCTGGAGATTCTTTCCTACATCGCAGTGCCAGCCATGGGCCTGTTGCTGTTGCTGTCAATGTGGGTCGCCACGGTGAAAGTCGGCGGGCTGGATGGGCTGCTGGCGGTGGTGCCGACCGGCGAGCTGGATGTGTCCACGGCGATCACCCTGGTGTTCGGCACGTTTGTCAGCGGCGCCACCCAGGCCACCAACTGGACGCGGTTTTCCCGCTCGGCCAAGGTCGCGGTGCTGGCCAGCCTGATCGGGTTCTTTATCGGCAATGGTTTGATGGTGCTGATCGGCGCCTATGGCGCCATCGTCTACCAACAGCCCGATGTGGTCGAAGTGTTGCTGCTGCAAGGCTTCGCCATGGCGGCAATGGCCATGTTGCTGCTCAATATCTGGAGCACCCAGGACAACACCATCTACAACTTCGCCGTGGCCGGTTGCAACCTGCTGCGCACCAAACGCCGCAAAACCGTGACGTTGGCGGGGGCTGTGATCGGCACCTTGCTGGCGTTGCTGGGCATGTACGACATGCTGGTGCCGTACCTGATCCTGCTGGGCACGGTGATTCCGCCGATTGGCGGGGTGATCATGGCGGACTTCTTCTACCGCTGGCGCGGCCACTACCCGCGCCTGGCGGATGCACGCCTGCCGGCCTTCAACTGGGCCGGGCTGGTGGCGTACGCGGTGGGGACCGTGCTGGCGTTCAACTCGCCGTGGGTCGCGCCATTGGTGGGTATCGCTGCCGCGTCGCTGACCTACGTCGTACTCACCGCCGTGCTGCGTGTACCCTTGGCTGATGCCCGGGCATGAGCCTGACGATTGCGGATGTACTGGCGTTGCCGGGCCTGGAATCCATGTGCCTGCGCGCCGGCGCTGCCGCCCTGGATAACGTCGTGCGTTGGCCTTATGTGGCGGAAAACAGTGGGATCGCCGAGTGGGTGCTGGGTGGTGAATTGGTGTTCGTCACCGGCATCAATCACCCTCGGGATGAGGCCAACCTCCTGCAACTGCTGGACGAAGCCTGCCAGCGCCAAGTGGCGGGGCTGGTGATCCTGACGGGAGCGGCGTATATCCAGGCGATTCCCCAGCGCTTGCTCGACGCCGCCGAAGCCGCCGGCATGCCGCTGATCGAGCAGCCCTACTCGCTGAAAATGGTGCTGGTGACCCAGGCGATTGGTTCGGCGCTGATCCAGTCCGAACAACTGGGGCGCTCGCGGCACGACGTGCTGGAGCGCTTGCTGACCGGGGATTATCAATCCCTGGATTTGCTGCTGCATCGGGCCGTGCAATTGAACATGTCACTGGCCGGGCATTGGCAGGTCGCCCAACTGCAAGTGGAAGGCAGTGAGCTGCTGTTTGCCCAAGGCGACGCGGCACAGGTGGAGGCGCAGCTGGCGCGGCAACACGACGCTATCAGTCGACGCTTGCGTCAGTTATCGGCGGTGCTGCCGGTACTGGGTCGCGCCGGGCAATGGACCCTGCTGCTGCCGGCACCGGATGCCGTCACGGCGTTGGCCAATCGCCAACAATTGGCCAGTTGGCTGAACCCGCTCAACCTGCGCCTGGCACCGCTGAAATTGTTTATCGGCCTGAGTGCCGCTTCACACCCACCCGCGCACCTGGCCCAGGCGCAGGACGAAGCACGCCAGGCATTGGCGGCGGCACGACGGTTCAGCGAACGTGCCGGGCTGTGCGTGTATGACGAACTGGGCGTGCTCAAGCTGCTCAGCGGCGTGCGTGATCGCGCCCTGCTCGACCAATTCCTCAATGAACGCCTGGGCCCGCTGCTGCGTCACGACCTGCACCACGGGCCCAGCCTGATGCCGACCCTGGAAGCCTGGTTTCACGAGAATGGTAACCTTGTGGCTGCCGCCCAGCGCCTGGCCGTACACCGCAATACCCTGACACACCGTGTCCAGCGCATCGAAGCCCTGTGTGGGCTGACGCTGGATAACGCTTATGACCGCCTGGACATCGGCATCGCCCTGATGATCTGGCGGCTGTCTGCCTGATTGTTTTTAGCCAAGAGGAACTTGCCCATGCACATCATCAACGCCCGCCTGCGCAACCGTGAAGGCCTGCATGATCTGCACCTGGAACACGGCCGGATCGCCAGCATCACCCCACAAACAACAGCACCGTTAATGGCGGCCGATGACCTGGATGCGGCCGGCAACCTGGTGATACCGCCCTTCGTCGAACCGCATATTCACCTCGATGCCACCCTCACCGCCGGCGAACCGCGCTGGAACATGAGCGGCACCCTGTTCGAAGGCATCGAGTGCTGGGGCGAACGCAAGGCCACCATCACCGAGGAAGACACCAGGACCCGCGCCAAAAAAACCATCCAGGCCCTCGCCGCTCACGGCATCCAGCATGTACGCACCCATGTCGATGTCACCGACCCCGACCTCACGGCGCTCAAGGCCATGCTGCAAGTGCGCGAAGAAAGCACGCACCTGATCGACCTGCAAATCGTCGCCTTTCCCCAGGAAGGCATCGAGTCGTACCGCAACGGCCGCGAGCTGATGGAAGAAGCCATTCGCCTCGGCGCTGATGTGATCGGCGGCATCCCTCACTTTGAATACACCCGCGACCAAGGCGTGAGTTCAGTCAAGTTCCTGATGGACCTGGCCGAGCGCACCGGCTGCCTGGTGGATGTGCACTGCGACGAAACCGACGACCCGCATTCACGCTTCCTCGAAGTACTCGCCGAAGAAGCCCGCAGCCGCGACATGGGCGCCCGCGTCACCGCCAGCCACACCACGGCCATGGGCTCCTACGACAATGCCTACTGCGCCAAACTCTTCCGCCTGCTGGGGCACTCCGGGATCAGCTTCGTCTCTTGCCCCACCGAAAGCATCCACCTGCAGGGCCGCTTCGACAGCTTCCCGAAACGCCGCGGCGTCACCCGGGTCAACGAGCTGCTGGAGGCCGGCATGAACGTATGCTTTGGCCAGGACTCCATCGTCGATCCCTGGTACCCGCTGGGCAACGGCAACATCCTGCGCGTGCTGGAAGCCGGTTTGCACATCTGCCATATGCTCGGCTACCGCAACCTGCAAAGCGCCCTCGACCTGGTGACCGACAACAGCGCCAAGGCCATGGCCCTGGGTGACCGTTACGGTCTTGAGGCCGGGCGCCCGGCCAACCTGTTGATCCTCTCAGCCGACAGCGACTACGAGGTGATTCGCAGCCAAGGGCTACCGCTGTACTCGATTCGCCACGGCAAGGTGCTGATGAAACGCCAGCCGGCGCAGGTGGAGTTTGTATAAGCACGCCGATCACACGATTGAGTCGAGATCCAGCGGTTGTGCCCTCCCCAGCTCACTCTGCGCAGCGGGAGGGATGCTGGCGACCTGAGGCAACTCCTGGTTTTCACGATGGCGAAGCCAGCGCTTGAGACTGGGTTGCAGGTTGGAGGAGTGGCTATGGCTACCATACACATCACGCGCTTCAAGACGACGCCAGCGCAGGGTTTGCAGGCGCTCGCGACTGGTGTGCAGGCGGTCGATCTCGGCGTTCAGCGGCTCATGGTATTCATAGGCACGGTCGTTGGCCGGGCGCTGTCGAGTCAGTTCACGCCGCTTGTCTTGCAGTTGTTTGCGCATGGTCGCAAGGGCATGGTCGAGCAGTTCAAACTCCCTTTGGGTCACCAGAGGACCGTTGCTATCCACAGCTTGTTGCCAGCGACGCAATGTCGCCCAGGCGGCCGGGATGTAGCTGGCAGTCATGAAATGCTGTTTGTATTGCACCAACTGCTTGATCAGGCCATCGCGATCGGGCATGTCACCGCGCGTTTGCCATGCTCGGTTGCGGCCGGCTTCTTCAATGGACTCGCAGCCCGGCTTCCACAGCACGGACGAATGCGTACCGTCCGGGAGCACGATCGGCAGGAAGTGCTGTTGATCGCCGTGGTGTTGGTAGGGGTTACCGCCAATACGCACCAGGCCGGCGGCGAACAACAGGCCCCCGGCCGTGGGGGCGCTGAACAGCGTGACGGCACCGGGGATCCAGAGTTTGGCGGTGGTGTTCATCCAAGGGGCCGGGACGCTGGGGACCGGGTCGTTGTGGTTGACGATGCGGTGGTGAACCAACGTGGAGGCGCCGGTGTTGAACTCAGAGTCGGCGGCGCGGGGGGCGCCGTAGGTGTAGAGGAGGATGTTGTAGTGCGCGTCGGAAATTCGGCGCAGCCCCTCAGCCAAGAGCAACGCGATGGCGCCGCCAAGGCTATGACCACATATAACTATTCGTTGCCCGACATGAAACTGGTCGAGGTATCGCAACACGAAGTTACGCACTGCTCGGTACGCCTGATAAAAACCCTCGTGCGCCTTGCCTACGCCATCGATGAAGGGCACTTGATGGGCGTTGGCATCTCGCAATCCATCAGATGGGCTGGCGGTGCCACGCACCGCTATCAGGATGACCTCATCGTGGTGAGTTATGAAAGCCTGGGTATCAGTACCGCCTTTTTCGTCATCGAAGAAGTGCAAACCCGCAGGGTGTTCCTGTTTTTCCTCCAACTCCCGACGATTTTGGGGATACAGCTCAGGATCGAAGGGCAGAATTTCAAAACGCCGTGAGTAAGGGACATCCTCATAAAGCGGATAAAAACGTCGCACTTGCTCCGGATCAACTCGCCAGGCCTGGTGAAACCCAGATAGTTGTTCAGCAAACAAATTTCCAACACTGGGATCCAGTGGAAAGCGCACTTGATCAAATGGTTTGTCTGGGGGCTCCTGGCCAAAATCGCAGTAACTCAACGCGGCAAACAGTGCCAGTTGATACAGATTCAAGGCACAGAAGCGGTCTTCCGTGGAGAGCATTGGACGCAGGGCTCGCAGTGGACGTACTTCGAGAACGGTGTGATTGCTCGGGAACAACACGACCCCTGATAAGGAGGGTTGGGAAGGACCGAACCCCAGATCGGCCATCATTTTTAGTGCGTGGCGTTTGGGGCGGTAAGCAGTGGGTGTCACGGCCGGTAGATGGGAGCCCTGACGAACCAAGTCGCTCACTTCAACCTGATAAAAGTGGTCAGCTTTCTGCCGCGCAGAATTGCTCTCGGTTTGCTCACCGCTGGATGTTGAAAATTTCGTTTGTTCAGCTCTGACCTGAAGGTCGGTGATGGGTAACGGATACTTTTCTCGCCTCTGCAATGTCGAATAGTAGCTCCCCAACTCCTGATACATAGCATCGAAAACCAACACTACAGGACCACGGCAGTGCCCCTCTAATCGTACAAAACCATCTCCATTCAAACGGCCCGCGTATCGCTGCCCTACACTGTCAAAAATTTCATACTTGAGCCCTCCATAAGCTTTCCCGTCACCGTACTCGTCCACTAGACAAAAACTCAACCAGTCTCCACGCACCGTACAGGCGGGCATTTTTTCGTTAAAAAACGGTTTTTTCCATTGCTCCATCGTCATGCTTGAACATCCTTATTCACTGCAACTTGGATATATGTCACATACACGCCCATCGGGCATTTTGAAGGATTTGAAATCTGTAGTGTTCCCCCCACAAAACGCGTACTGGTCCTCAAAACTTTTGCCTCGACAGCGTTTCCATCCTTGAGGAAAACGAACCCAGTTATCGCCCATATAAGGTCGCTCCTCACTCATGAGGCTCAGCTTTATCAATACTTTTTTCCCGCCCAATTCATCTCGCGAAAAAACACCGCGCGAGTGAGCTTTATATTTTTGTCCTGTAGCACCCAGCGAATTACAGTTCAGAACCTTTCTGATCGCATGTATCGGCCCCACAGTCCGAAACAACCACTGACATTGCCAAGACAGTTCCTGAACTCCCGACTCAGGCATTCCTGGCCTATCACCTTCCAGACGATCCCGAATGGAAATCCCCCCCATATCCCCCCCAACATCCGAATCCCGCGTTCCCCACTTCGCGTAAAAATCAAACTCCACACTGCGTAATACCAGCGGACACCCCTCTACCGTTTCACTCAGCGGCAACTCATAACTCGCCCGACTTGCCACCGGCTTGTACTCGGTAAAAAAGACCTTCCGCTCCGGCCTCTTGCCTCTGCGCCTTGGCAAGGTGCAGGTCTCGCCCGTTGCGGGCCCGTAGTTGGCGGCAGTTTTAAGTTCAAATTCCGCCGGTAAATCCACCTCCAACGTAAAGCGATCAACCGGCTTCATCGCACACCCCGAAAGTCCCGCCATTGCCAGCGCAAGCAACACGCCCCATACACGCTTACTCATCCTTGTTCTCCAACATGTGCCACTGCTGCTTAACTCGTTCAAAGTGATCCTGCGGTGTTTCTCCAACCATCGGCTGCCACCGAATCACGCTGCTGCGAGTGGCCTCTTCCAACCGTCGCACGACCAGGAACTCCAGCTGTTCCGGGCTACTCCATTGCCAGGCGCGAGCCTGCTCAAGGACCTGGGTCAGCCAGACTCTTGGATCATGAAATTCAACCAATGCCGCCAGGTCTTCACTGTGCTCAGCCAGCAGGTAACGCAGGATATTGGCGTGCAGGATGGCGCAGGCATTCGGGTTGGGCGTGCTCAACCAAGGGGCTGGCTCGGGCACCGGATAGTCACCGGGAGCAGGGTTGTCGCCACAGTGCCAACTGCCTTCATGCCAGTAGCACACACTGATCAGTGGGCCGAGGAATGCTGGCCATTGCTCAAGACCCAGATGGCTGAGTGCACGCGCCAACGTACGATTGTCGTGAAGGCGGTACAGCGTCCGGTTATTCTCCGGTCCGACCAGCAGCCGGTCGCGCCAATGCCGGGACATGTCCGTCAGGTCCGCGTTTGGCAAACTGCCCAACCACCCCCAATTCATCTCAGGTTCCTGCAGAAGATCGAGCAATGCGGGCTCCCCTACCTGATCCAGCAACAGGATCACGGGGCCGGCCGTGGCCATTTCCGCCAGTGGGGTTTGTGCGTAGAGGCGGCAGTACGCTGGAAAACCACGTGCCGCCAACAGTGGCTGGCAAGCTGCGTTACTACCCTCAAGCATCAGGCACAGCCTGTACCCCGCCTGCTGCTGTTGGTTCATCCATCGGTGTGGAAGGCTTTCCATCAGGCTGCCCTCCCGCCGACAGTGCAGAGGCCTTCGCGGCAGCACTCGCATACAGGGCAGAAGTCCGCATCCAGTTGTCTGGCCAAGTGCATGATGGCGCCCTGTGTGGCAGAGATTTTCGGGTTCTCGGCAACCAGCAGGGAGTTCGCCGACCCGGTCGCGGACGGGGTGCCACCGAGGGTGATGGGCCGACTGCTGAAAATGCCGCCTGCCTGGATCACCAGGTGCTCCCCGCCGGCCTTGAAGCTCAGTTGTACGCCCGCGTCGATCACCAGGCCGGCACCCGCTTTGAGATGCACCTGTTGCCCGGCTTCAATCACCAGGGTCTGCCCGACATAGGTCTGGCTATCGCCTTGCACGTCCAGATGGTCGCTGGCTTTGAGCACAACCTTGCGGTCACCGGTGACGTGACGATGCTCCTCGCTTTCCAGGCGAACCGCGCTTAACCCTCGGATGATTTCATGCCGCTCACCGGCCACTTCCAGGCGACTGTCATGCCCCACCTGTTGCTCCAGGTCCCGCTGAGCCCGAAGGTAGATGAGTTCCTTGCCACGGTGGTCTTCCAGGTGCAATTCGTTGCCGCCGCCTCCGCCCGGGGTGCTGCGACTGCGCAAGATGCTGCGGGTCTTGTGTTGCGGCAAGGAATAGGTCGGCATGTGCAGCGCATTGGGCAGGCAACCGTTGATCAACGGCTGGTCCGGGTCGCCCTCAAGGAACGTCACCAGCACTTCCATGCCCACCCGCGGGATCATCGTTGCGCCAAACCCGTCTCCGGCCCAACCAGATGCCACCCGCACCCAACAACTGCTTTTGTCATCGCTCTTGTCCAGTCGGTCCCAGTGAAACCGTACCTTCACCCGGCCGTATGCATCGCAATGCACCTCCTCACCGGCAGGCCCGGTCACCGTTGCGGTCTGGGTGCCGTGGATGGTCGCCTTGGGGTGCTTGAGAGGGGGTCGATACGGTGCACTCCAGGGTGTCGCAGTGAAACGGTTGCGATACCCCTGGAATCCATCCACCTCACCTGCCGCGTCCTCCAGCACCTGCGGTTGATAACCCTCGTGACGGACCGAAGTGATCAACCATAAATCATTGCAGGCCGGATCCGGATGGTCGTGCAGCTCAAGAAAATACCCACTGCGCAGCACCGCCTGGTCGCTCTTGCCCAACGCTCGATATCGGCCGATCTGAAGGCGCTCCAACCCCCTGCGAGCCAGGCGCGCACCCCGTGCATGGCCGGTAAACCCAGCCGGGTAGTGGTAGTCCTCAAGAGGTTGCGCTGAGGCAGAACCCGCGGTGTCTTGCAGGCATAAGGACGGATGCTCGAAGTCATGATCACGACGCACCGTTTGCTGGCTGCGGGTAGCCAGGCGTACGTCGAAACGCTGGATAACTCGCGTTTCGGCCAGCGGCCCGCCGGCAGGCGAATAACGCTGCGCAGGCAGGCGGCGAAATACGGTCTGGTCGTCGCCAAACACAAGCACATGCTGGTTCTCGCTGTGACGGAAGTGGTAATGAATGCCCTCCTCTTCACACAGCCGCTGGATGAAATGCAGGTCGGTTTCCGCGTATTGCACGCAGAACGTACGCGGTGGGTAGACCACCGGCCCCAGTTCAAAGGCATAGCGGTCGGCCAGGATGCCGTGGTGTTCGAGGACTGCCGCGATGATCTGCGGAACGCTGCGCTGCTGGAAAATCCGCTGGTCGCGTCGATGGGCAAGGTAGGCGAGATGCGGCGCCAACGTCAGGTGATAACGGGTGAGCCGCCGCCCGGGGTCATCGCGGCCAATTGCGTAAATCTGCCCGTTCAGGCCTTCATTGGCGTCGCCAAAAGCCAGGTAGGCGGGCTGGTGGAGCAGTGACTCCAGATCCAGTGAAGGGTTTTCGCTGACCACCTGCACCTGGATGAAAAACGGCTGATCAAGCACCTCCTGGCCTTTGAACGCCAGTACTTGAAAGTCAGTCTTTATGCCTGGAAGGATTAATTTGAAACGTGACGAAACAAACGCGTTAACCATCCGTTGTTACCCGCCAATATCGATATTTATTACCGGACTGAAATACTTCCCCCGCCAAACATTGAATAAGTTGCCGAGAAAAAGCGCCTGAACACCTTGAAGCGTAGCGATCTCAGAAAAAAACCGGTCCCCAAAAAAATAAAAAAGAAGTTTCGTACAACTGAGATTGAAGTGTCTTTTACGAAATAACAACCCAAGCCAATGTGCCACTTCTTAAAGTATAAGAAATGCCCTACACCAACTTTTATCTAATCAATTAATTAATAGCGAAACAGCTGACACCCACTCAGGGCGTCAACTGTTCAAAAGACTTCATGTCTGAGGCCGTGCAGTCCCGAACAGACTGACGCTCAGCAGCGTATCAACCTGGGTATGCAAGCGTACTGGCGCAGTGCCGCCCGGCATCACCACCGCGACATCATCGCCCTCAACCCAACCCGCTCGCCACGCCGCACATGCCACGGCACTGGCGCTGGTGCCGGAGGACGCCGTGGGGCCCTCTCCCCGCTCGAACACCCGGGCAACAACACGGTTGCCGGATTGCCTGGCGACCCATTGCAAATTGACTCCGGCCAAACATGGCTCGCCGCTTCCTGCCGGGGGGGCGAAGGCAATCGCCTGCAACGGTTCGAACAGCGCCGGCTGTTGCATCAGCAGATTGTTCGGCAAGGCTGACACGTGTTCGACCAAGGTCACACAATGAGGATTGCCCACACGCACAAACTGACTGTATGCCCACTGTGGGTTGATCACCGCCAACGCCTTCACATGGCTCAGTTCAATGCCGCCTAGGAACACCTGCTCCACCCCTTGCGCACCCACGGCAGATGGCCCGAATCCGGGCAAACCCAATGCCAGCCAGAATCCAGAGCGGTGTTCATAGACAGCAGGCTCGACCCGAGTCACCACCGGCGACACCACGTCAGGCTTGTCATGGTGCACGCGCAAATCACAGGCCTCGGTCATCAAGCCCTGGTCAGTAAGCGCCTGGGCGAAAATCGTCAACCCATTGCCACTGCGCTCGGCCAGGGAGCCGTCGGTGTTCACGATCAACAGGTCAAACGGCGGCTCGGCCTGGAACGGGCCAACCAGCAAGCCATCACAGCGGTGGGCCTTGGCATTGGCCGGGCGCGGCGTCGAACCCCACTCGCATTCGGAGCTTACGGCCGACGCAGTCCAAGCCTCGCGAGTCCTCGCGGCATGCGCCGCGCTGTTGGGCACCTCGATGCCCTGCTGTCGTAAAAACGCCGGGCTGGCGACCCCGTAAATGTTGCCCCGTGCGTCATAGAACTGGGTCATGGCGCCACTTGCCTTGCAATCTTCATCGATGCGTCCGCTCGGTTGTCTACAGGATTGGGCGAGCAGCGTATTACACAACGCAGGGTGTGTGGGAGGCGGTCCGGAAGGTGGTAATCCACCGTGAGAAACCCGGGGTTCACCAGTTCCCACAGGAATTACACACCTTCCGGAACGCCAACCCATGCGTGGTTGCCAACGCCTATAACGTTCCCGAATTGTAAAAAAAATCATCGGCGCTTATCTCGAGGGGAACCCGGCTCGCCCCCCAAGGCCTGATGTGCAAGGATGTCGCGCCGGACATCGTTCGTTGAACGCTAAACCAAGGATTTTTCATGACTGCCATCCCCACCTCTGCGCCCGTGGTTCCCGGGCGTCTGGAGCAAATGTCGACCCGCATCGCTTTCTTCATCGCCGGCTTCGGTATCGCCGCCTGGGCTCCCTTGGTGCCCTATGCCAAGGCGCGCGCAGACCTGAGTGAAGGCACGCTGGGTCTGTTGCTGTTGTGCCTGGGGGTGGGCTCGATCATCGCCATGCCGGCGGCGGGCGCATTGGCGTCGCGCTTTGGCTGCCGACGGGTGCTGACGGCCGGTACGATCATGATCTGCCTGGCCTTGCCGATGCTGGCCACGGTCAGTTCGATTCCGTTGCTGATGGCCGGTTTGTTCCTGTTCGGTGCCGGCCTGGGCACAGTAGATTCCACGGTCAACTTGCAGGCGGTGATTGTCGAACGAGCCAGCGGAAAAACCATGATGTCGGGGTTTCACGGATTGTTCAGCCTGGGGGGGATTGTCGGCGCGGCGGGTGTCGCCGGGCTCCTGGGGCTGGGCCTGTCGCCACTGCAGGCGACCTTGGTGGTGATCGCTGTCATGGTGGTGGCGCTGCTCAAGGCCGGCCCACACCTGTTGCCTTATGGCAGTGAAAGCTCAGGGCCTGCCTTTGCGGTGCCCCATGGCGTGGTGCTGTTTATCGGCTGCCTGTGTTTTATTGTGTTTTTGGCCGAAGGCGCGGTGCTCGATTGGAGCGCGGTGTTCCTCAGCGCCGAGCGCGACCTGGATGAAGCCTACGCCGGGCTGGGCTACGCGGCGTTCGCCTTGACCATGACGGCGGGGCGATTGACCGGTGATGCCATCGTACGGCGCCTGGGCGCTACCTGGGTAATCGTGGCCGGTGGCTCGCTGGCTGCGGCCGGTATCTTCCTCGCCACGCTATCACCCGCCTGGGAAATGGCGCTGTTGGGCTACGCCCTCGTAGGGGCCGGCTGCTCAAATATTGTTCCGGTGCTTTACACCGCCGTCGGCAAGCAAAACGTCATGCCGGAACACATTGCCGTCCCGGCCATTACTACCCTCGGGTATGCCGGCATTCTGACCGGGCCTGCCGTAATCGGGTTCATTGCCCATGGCAGCAGCCTGGCAACCGCCTTCCTGTTGATCGGGGTACTGCTGGTAGCGGTGGCGGTCAGCGGAAAAATACTGCGGGTATGAACGAAGAAAAACATGAGCCTCTTGAGTCTTTCAAGAAGCTCATGCACGCCTGAGCGATTTATCTCCCCTTCTCTTCCTTATCGTTTTTCAACCAGCGATCAATGCTGTAGTTCTTCAACCAGCCATCATCGTTGTGGCTGCCGAAAATGTTGGTTCCGTTAGCCTTCGTGCTGTCCAGCGAAGCCAACAGCCCGGGTCGTTCGACCAGATTCTTGGCCATGTATACCTGCTGCTCGCTGTATTTCTTCTTGGGGAACCCAGTGGCCATATCCCGCACAACCTGACCATTTTTGTCTGTTTCGTCAGGATCCTTGCTCATCTCGATAATCGTCTCTTTCTTCACATACCGGTGCTTCTCGAAAAAAAAGGTGCGGTCTTCCGACGTGTCCCGCAAGTCATCAAACATGCCCCTGAACGCCTGGACGACCTGTGCGTCGGTTTTCGCATGGTAGGGGTCGGCGCTCTGAGTGTTGGGATTGGTATTGCCAATCATCAAACTGGCGGCTTTTTCGAGGCTGTCCGGGGTGATTTCATTGCCCTTGCCAACAATCGACTCGCCCAGTCGTGGGCGATTGAGTATCTCCCGGGCAAGCATGATCGTACGTTCGGGGACCTTGCTCTCGCCAGGTTTCGCGTTGGCTATGTTCGTCAATGATTTCAGGGTCAGGCGGCCACCTTCCTTGAAATCACCCAGCATAGGAAAGACGTTGTTCAGTTGAGTCGCCAGCAGGTGGTCGTCCGAACTGACATAGGGGTTCCCCACATTCGACATGCCCCCGTAGAGGTTTTGACCGTCGAAATGCCGCTGGGCACCGTTCGCGAACTTACTATCGAATGAAGGCTGCTGCGTGGGGAGCGATTTGCCAAGCGCGCGTGCATCTACCCCGTATCGGGCATGGCCGTTCCCCGTCGCTGTATTCAACCCAGGCGGGACACCCCCTGGATTATTGATCATGAAAGACATAGTTCATCTCCAGCATAGTTAGATTCCGTGGACCGGCCCCTGGTTGTTCGATCGTCAAAAACGCCTCGAAATCAACAACCAGCGATTAAGTGGTTCTCGGAAAACAGTGGTTCCGGAGAGAGGCCAAATGGACTCCAGTAAAATTTGAGTGTTTGTAACCGCAGGGCAGCATCAACCTAGTTTCTGCTTGCGCCACCAAGCGGTCAGGCCATTGAGCAGGCCGGCGTTTTTCGGCGCAGTAGTATCGTCATGGGCGCTTTTTTCCTCCACCCGCATGCCCCGGAAAAAGTCACCCGCAACAGGTGCCTGGAATTTGTGCTGGCCGACAAAAGCCTTCATCCGCTGGGCTTCGGCCGCATGTACATTCGAAGGGGCAAAGGTATCGCGCGATGCGGCATCCCTCTCCAACAGCGTGGTGTCCTCTGCATGGGGGTTGCGAAAAAGCTCTTGGCAGCTGGGCTGGGATGAACGAAACGAGGTTGAAGTCATTGGTTAGCCCTCACTCAGAATCTGAAAACCGCCGGAGTTGATTGGTGCCGGTGGATAAAGTCTGTGTGGCGAATTGGCGTAAACAGTTCCTGAAAGGATGGATGCAGGCGCCGCATCCGATTCGCGGCGCCTGGGTGTCGCTCAGCGAGCCAGAAAGTAAAGCCCAGCCCAACTGATCTTATGGTCACCCGGCCTGCTGAGCAGGTCATCCATCTGCCTCAGCACATCACTGCGCTTTAGAATTTCCTGGGACAACTGGATCAGGTGATCCCTGGGAGAGTCACCCGTCAGGTTTTCGGCAGCCAGCTTTCTCAGATCGTTGACGTTCAGTTCTCGGTTCCAGGGGCTGCCTTTCAACTCGTTGAAATGCTCGAGCATCTCACCGGCCAGTTCCTTGTCAGTCTTGTATTTGAAGTAGTTTTGTCCGTAGATAACTGCGTTCACATTATTCCGGTCGATCAGACCATCGAGCGCACCGGTAGAGGTGTGCCGGTCAAGCGCACTCATCAGTTCCGGACGTCGCAGCAGTTCTTTGGCCAGGCGAATGTTCTCGTTGACGCTGGGAAACGGAGACCAACCTTTATTCGCCATCGCTCGAATGCTGTCGGCACTGATATACCCAGGGTTCCTGGGGTCCCTGAAGGCATTGAAGTTGTCACGCAGCTGCATTGCCAAGTCTTCATTGTTCTTGAGGGAGTACTGCGGGTCAGGCATGCCTGGCAAGGTAGGGAATGGGCGTGGCGGTGGGTTGCTGATGACAGGCATGGGTCGGGGTGGAGGGTTGCTCCAACCTGGATGGTGCGGTGGTCGCCCCCAACCCAACCATGGGTTCACCCAATGCCTGATCTGATCCAGTAAACCCGACTGCGCAGAAGCGCTTTTTTGATGGGCCGCGGGATCTGCAACACTATTACGCGCTGTCGCCTGCGATTGACCGCCGAACACTGGCCCGGCCGCGCTTTCCCGGGACTGGAAGCTGACGTTTGCAGCGTTTTGACCGCTGAAGGATGGTGCGGCCGGTGCCGCACGGCTGTTGTTTGCCGCAGGGCTGGATTTGACCTGCGAAGAATCAGGGTTTGATGAGGTGGGTACGGGTGTATCGAGCATCGATACCGACATAAGTTTCTCCAATACGGTGAGCGCAATCTTCAGCCGGGCGCTCCAACCATGAAGTCGAAGCTTGTCAGCTAGCCCATGTGTGGCTTTTTGTCGGAATCGG
This sequence comes from Pseudomonas sp. B14(2022), assembly GCF_012030485.1. Classification (NCBI taxonomy): domain Bacteria; kingdom Pseudomonadati; phylum Pseudomonadota; class Gammaproteobacteria; order Pseudomonadales; family Pseudomonadaceae; genus Pseudomonas; species Pseudomonas sp. B14(2022). Next base: position 50,887 of record NZ_JAAUVM010000022.1, on the reverse strand, counting down.
TTCCTGATCAAGCAGCAAGATGCGCCGAAACAGTGTAGGAAAGGAGCAGAAGAATCGCAGCCCGGCCAAGGACTGCGATATTTCCAAACCGGGACGGATCAGAACCCGACGCTGGCCTGAACGAAGAACGTACGCGGTTCGCCCAGGTACAAGCCGGCATTGTTATCACTGGAACGGGTGTAGTGCTGCTGGTCGAAGATGTTTTTCACGCCGACGCCCAACTTCAGGTTCGACAACTGTTCGCCGAAGTCATAACCGCTGCGCACATTGACTGAAACATAACCTGGGATATCGCCGAACCGCCCGTCCGCCGTGCCTTGGGTGATGTAAGTGCTGGTGGTACCCGGTGCGCGTTGGCCGGACTGGGCGTACACATCCAGGTTGTGGGTCCAGTGATTGATGTCGTAACGCAGGCCCAGGGTGGCCACCTCACGGGAGTAAAGCGGCAGGTCACGGCCCTTGAACGGTACGTCGCCTTCGGAGGTGGCTTTGGTGTAGGTGAAGCCGGCATTCGCCGTGAGGCCGTCGAGGCGCGAGTCCAGGTTCGACAGGTCGTAGTGGGCCGAGGCTTCGATACCCGTGTGTTGGGTAGCGCCGAGGTTGGTCCAGCCCACATCGTTGCTGACGTATTGCAGCTCATCCGAGAAGTCGATGTAGAAGAATGTCAGCTCGCCCCCCCACACGCTGTCGTTGTAGCGTGTCCCCACCTCGTAGGTCTTGGCTTTTTCCGGGTTCAGGCCGTTGGCGGTCTGGTCGCCGGTGCCGCCCTGCCCGAGTTGGAAGTATTGCAGGCTGCCAAACGAAGTCTCGTAGTTGGCGAACAGTTTCCAGGCATCGGACACGTGGTACATCACGCTCAGTGCCGGCAGCGGTTCAGTGTTGTGGATTTCGCGGCGTTTTTCCTGAGTGCGAGTGCCGTTCAGCGCAACCACCGGGCGGTCGTGCCATTCGGTACGGATGTCTTCGAAGCGAATACCCGGGGTGATGGTCCACTTGCCGATATCGACTTTGTTATCGATATAAAAGGCGCTGGCCTCGGTGCCACCGGTGCGGTCCTGGTAGACATGACCATCACTCTGCCCGCCCGGTGTCGGTACGTTATTGACCAGGTTGAGGCTGGTGGCCTGCTCGTGCATGCCTTCTTTGAGGTAGCGATAGCCGACGCTGACTTCCTGGGTGCTGGGGCCCACGTCGAACACATGGGACACCCGTGGTTCGATGCCGAAGGTGTAGTAGGTGCGCGGGTAGGAGCCAAGGGTTTTCAGGTCGCGGTTGGCGATGTTGCTGCCACGGAAGCTGTCGGAATAGTAGGTCAGCACTTCAGCCTGGGTGCGGTCGTCGATCTGCCGGATGTACTTGAAGGACACGTCCTTGCGGCGGCCGCTGAAGTTGTCCCAGTCACGCACCGATTGGTAGGGGTTGGCGTCGAACTGCTTCTGGGTCAGTTTTCGGTCAGCGGCAACATATCTCGATCAGATCGCCATCCTGAACACCCGAAGGATCACCTTGACGGAGGCCTTAGCAAAAACGGCGTCTGGAGCATTCTCGCACGCGCAGATCTCGCAAGCTCGCTCACCCCACGCCTCGCAAGTGTAGGAGACCCTCACAGGGGACGCCCGGCCACAGCATCAAGGAGTCCTGGCCGTGGCTATCTCCGCGTGACCTACCACACTCTCGTAATCGAGCTAATCCGAAACTCTCACCGCTTAAATATTAACGCCGGCGCCGCCTGTGCCAACCGTCCGGCCCTTTCGGAATTTGATCGACGACGAGCCTCGCGAGTATCAGAGGTTCTCGGTGTTTCCCTCCCTCCGCGCGAGCGAGAATATTTGTAGCCCAATCCCCTGTCCACAAACCGATAACATCTTCCACGAACCAGGTCCCTATACCCTTACCCAAATCTGATGCTCGCTGAGGAGCTAGCTGTGTAGCTCGCTCACCCCGCGCAATGAGATCGAGCATCAGCCGTGCTGGAATAATCGGAATACTCACTCCATTGCATTCAGGCCCTAGCAGCATCAGAAAGCTAGCCATAGTCTGTGCTGATAGATCTTGGAGCTGCTTCAGCTTAATAGGGTAGTGGGGGCGCTTAGCGGGGGAGAACATCCGTTTCGCTTGAATGAGCGAAGCACGGCGGGAAAATTGCGTTCCTGCATTACGGAGCTCTATGAGCAAACACACATCTGTTGAGAAAGTTTTACTGCCTACCCCTTTGCCCCCCTCCTCTTTTTTTCCAACGACGCGATAATCAACATCCAGTTCAAAGCTAAGTCGGTGTTGCGCATCAGCATCAGCAGCTAGATCTTCCAGCAACTCAGTGATGGAGCAAAAGGCCGTTTTAAGCTCGCCCAATAGCACCATCACATGAGTTTCCTCACCGCTGTCGAGGTTTTTAAGAATCTGTTTGCCCGCGGTCTTAGCGGCATCCTCCAGAGTATCCTCGATCAGTGTCTCAATACGCGCATCGGCAATCCAGGTTCGTGGCTTGCGCAGGCTACGCACGACGCCTGAATTCCTACTTCCTATCTGCAAAGCGCCTGTCTGGGAAAACATCGAGATATCTGGCTCGAGACGAACCATATCAATCGCAGCCCGCGATCGACGTCTCACCAATTCATTTGGATGGGTCAAAAAGGAAGAAACCTTACTCTCAAGATCATCGTCATACAGTTCCAAAACCGTGAACAGAACCGCCCGGTCATCCGCAGGGCTACCTAGGCCAAGAAGAGTTTCTGCTGTTGCCTCAAGAAGGTCCTCATCACCCTCTACCGCGGCCTTCAGTTCACGCCGCCAAGAAGCTCTAGACTCGGCCGAAAGATCAGAAAGTCTATAGTTGTTCGGTGACGACAAAACCCCAAACTCCTTGAGTAAGCGGGCAACCCTTTCTACGTCAGTCACAGGCACTAACTGACTGTCACTTTTCTGCGAAGTACTCCAAAGCAGCACTTGTAGCATTCCCCAGCAGCTATCCCCCGCCCATTGCTTGACGACCTCGGCTAATTCATCTCTATTCCGAACCGAATAGGGGGCGTCCATGACTACCGCCATCACACGCTGAGCCGCCGTTTTACCGTGTTGCAGGTCCACTAGCCGCGTCACGGACGTATTAAGTTCAACTAGGTTGTTTCTCATGAATTCAATCACGCGATCTAGCAGTTCTGTGTCCGCTTTCAGAAGCGGCCATGCAGTAACAAAGGGGGAAAATTCAGTACCATGTCCTTTAGCAAAGAGCCTCATCGCCTCTTGAGCAAAGACATCTCTCACGGAATCCCAGTTTTTGCTCCCCCAACGGTCCAAAAACTCGTAAAAACACCGTGCGCTATAGGGAGTTGCTTTCTTTACCAGCGCTAAAAAAGTCTCTGCGTCAAAAGAAATTCCTTGAGCCGACTTGATAGCGATCGTAGCCGCATCCCAATTCACATGTGATGAAGAATAATAATTATGCGGATCTTTTCTAAGGATCTCGTTGATTGCTTCATCAACAGAGTTATAGGCTGCTGGTATATTTTCTTCGTCCTGCCCCATCGTCAATTCATCCTTGTTAATATGTAGCTTGGACATTGTAAAACTATCTGAATATCTTTGTTAGACAGACGGCATCATACCAATATCTAACCGTCTGTAGATGACATGGCGCATGGACGTACTAATTTACAATGGGATGGCGAAATATCCGCGGGCCTCAAAGAGAACTCCAGTCAACCCGTTCGTGATGAGCAATAACAGAGACAAGAAAGCCGAACGCAAAAGGTCTGCTGGATCGAAGGGCCGGGAGATCAACGTTTCCAACCTCTTCTTCGTCAATTGCGGCCCTGCAGAGAGCTGCGAACTCAAAGCAAAACGAACCAGGCGATAATTTCGAAAGAAGGTGCATTGATAGACCAATGTCGATTGAAGCACCGTCGTCCCTATCGGAGGGACCAGGTCCATCACAGGCCGAAATGTTTGCTGCCCTAGCGTGTTTGAGTTTTTTGCAGCCACAAAAAAACCCACCAGATGATGGGCTTTTCTTTCAAGTGTCTCCGAGAGGAGGTTTTCACCCACGAACCTCAGAGCAAGCCACGCAAGGATATAACCTCGGGAGGTTCCAGTCAATTTTTGGCTGAATCAACCATTCACTCCTAGGCGCTTCCGACTGAGTCTTTTTGGCCGAAATAGTTTCTGTAAAGCAGTACTGGCCCTGGCTATCAAGAAGTATGAGCGCCTAGCAGTATGTCAGTCCAAGCCAACCCATCTTCTGGAGCGGGATGACGCGGTTCGTCGTTGGGGCGGACAGTTTCTCGGCGCATGCATTCCAGTGAAGCAAGTAGACGCTTGCAGGTATCGGCAATCTGCCCAGTACCTTTTGCCCGAGCGTAAAGTTCCATCCTCAGCTCGTTACTTGCTTTCGGCATGATTTCGTACTGCGTGTTGTTCATCGGCTCTTTGAGCGTGAATGCGTCTCCCAACATCCTGTACACCGGCATGTTCGAATTAACAGCCCTTCCAGCATCAAGCACCTCTAAGAGAAAGAGACGGCGAGTAGCCTCGCTTCCTTTGATGTGTGAGAGAACTGCGACGGCAAGTACATCAGCGAGCGGCGTCTTTGGCTTCCGGCATGCATCCAGCAAGGCCTCGATCTGTATAGCCCCCTCGCCCACCGTGGTCGCAATGCTTGCAGCAAGTTGTTCCAACGTCCAAGCACTTCTACACCATTCAAACAGTTTCCCATTGGCTACAAGGGCAAGAAATTCGGCAAGATGCCTGGGCGCCAGAGAGGAAATCAAAGCGCGTGCGAGCTCCTCGCTTTCATCAAGCTCACTGCCAAGCTCCAGTAGTACGGGCCAGGCAGACTCCGAGCACGTGGCACCTAAACGACGGATGATTTCAGCGGGGTGCGAGAATCGACGCCATAGCTGAAGATAGTGCACCACCGTTTTACTCAAAAGCGTTGGGGAGACTGCGATTAGCAGTAGCTCACTCAGGTCGGACATAACATAGCTCGATTGTTCGTCGAGCCACGTTGAATCGACTGCTTGCTCGTACAGCGCCTCGAGCGGTTCCACAATTGCCGTATCGGAGATGTAAAAACCCTGGCGCACGAGGCCACGTAACGCTTCAACCGTACCGTGAATATCCATCAGAGCACTAGCCAAGGCGCAATGCATTGGCTCGATAACGCTAGAACTTGGAAATCTCGCCACGATTCCCGCGAGGTATCCTACGCGATACTGTGCCTCACGTACGTTCCACTTCTCGTCAGTGGATTTCTTCTCCTTGTAGCGCGTCACAAGCTCTCTCAGCTCCTGCCCAAGAATATTGGCGGCCTCATCTGTCCAGTATTGAAAAGTATCGTCAGGCTGCCGGTGCACTCTCCCAAGCTTCCTACGCCGCGCACCTTCCTTGATATCAGCACTAACACTGCTGAATGGCCGCTCCTTCTCGCGGGCCCAAGGTGAGCTGGCGATGCGAGCAAGCACGTCCGGAATGAATTCCATTGCACTAGAATGGGCCATTAGTTCCAGCAGGCTCGGCATCGCCTCAGGCCCCCACTTAACCATGGCCGCCAGCAGGTAGTTGCCAAACTGGGGGTTATGCGGTCGTGGTGATGAGGGCCTCTCCGACCACTGATCGATTCTCTTCCTGAAAGTACTCCAAGCATCTAGATGGCGGCGACAGGTCTCTAATAAAAGAGGCCCGAACTCCGCCGGTGCTACATGACTTGCGATGCAAGAGAGGTATATCCAAATCCTGTCCTGTGGAATCTCTGCTATCTCTTCCTTCTGACAAAACTGGGCTACCAGCTGTCGGACTTCATCAACTGTTGGCAGCCATCGATTGGCGGCACTAGAGCTGCCCTCGTCACGCCAAACTCTCCGCCACACCAGCTCAATCAATTGAGCAGCCTCATAGTAGGAGGATGTCTGTGCTCGCCTCATTACAACACTCAGCAGATCACATCCAGGTGCATGTGCAAGCAAGTTGGTCAGCGTCCTATTTTTTTCGCGGTCTAATTCAGTCACTGACCCACGATTAACTTCAGGGGAACGCAAAAAGTAGGCTACGCTGCGCTCGGTTTGAACACGGCCAGCAAGGGGGCCTAGGATCTCGCCGCTCAGACTATTGAAATCTTGCCCCTGGAGAACGAGCCATGCTTGCTCGAAGGTCCTAGTTTGTACCTCAGTTGAGGCACGGTGCAGAAATTCACCAACCCATTCAGGCACGACTCGCGCGTGCAGGGCGAGCTCCGAAGCAAGGTCCAATAAGCGTTCGGGTGCATTGGTCAGTGCAATCTCGACCAGGGGGTCATCGTCTCCGAGGTGTTTACTGCTACGCAAGTGCTCGAAGATCACATCCATCGCACCCGCCCCAACTACGCGAGGAAAGCCCTTCGCAAGCTTAAGCCATGTGCTCCCGGATATATCGTTTTCATAGATGCTATGTAGACGCTCTCGTACAGCGTCGCCAACGAACCCTTCCTCCAAAGCGTACTGGATGTAATTCAGAACGTTGTGTTCAGTTTGAACCTCAGCTGGAGCATCCAGCCAGGCTAAAAAGGGCACGTCCGAAGCGGGAAAATGCCAGAATAAAGCGCAAATCGCTGCTGCCCTTACAGCAGGTTCAGGCTCACTTCGAGCCAGCTTCACGAGATACTCGTAGTTGTCTGCACTATCAGCGATCTCATGTACAAACTCGACTCGGCGGTCTGATGTCCATGAGGCAACTCTAACCTCAGCCCCGGCTCCGAGCTGAACTAAGGATATACCGTGACCTTTCAATCGATACGTTTGCAAGCGGGTCTGTTGATCTTCACTTTCCAGGAGTGGCCACAACCTCTCAGCGAAAGCCGGTAAACCAGACGCAATTTGATAGGCGATCCCAAGATCGCGAACTTCGCCCAAGGAGGATGAGGCTAGCTCATTGACACTAGCGACCACGTGGCGATGAAGCTCAGAGTCGTCTGCATAACCAAAACCACAGATTCCTATCAAATCGCAAGCCCGCCCCAGATCTATCGCTGAGCCAACCTTGACTATCCGAACTCGAGCGGCAGCCGAGCCCTCGTCACCTTTGAGCTTTTCCGCGATAAGTGCGAGCGCTTCGTCCCAGGCCGGTTGGTTGATCGCTGTATACAGAGTCTCGGCCGAGGCACCATCATCGCTGCATATCCGTAGCAGCCGCGTGGCTGCGAAATACTCCTGGAAGCGCTGGTGCGCGAAGCGAACCACGCCTTCGTCGAGGTGCAATAAATGATGAGTGACCAGCAGATCTAAGATCGAAGCCAGTTGTGGGGGAGCCCCTATTAGCCTGCGTTCGGCCAGTTGAGTGGCAGCGGAGTGAATAGCTTGAAGCGCGACGTTTCTGGAGCAATCGATAGTTCGCCTCTGCGTAAGTCGGTAGGCAAGCTCTTCGAGATATTCGCGAGAATGGCCATTTACAGGAGCGTCAGACAGTAAAAGAGTGCGAAGGTCATCTTCCTCAAAGGCCTGGACGCTGGAACCGAGGAGGTCGAACACACTCAAATACGATGCAGCACCTTTCCCAGCTTGTGCAATAAAGCCTCGAAGTATGAGCGGGCTCCTCGTAACTTGGCGAAGGCGCGTGTTTTTGGCAAGTAGGTTGAGTAGTGGTTCCGATCCGGCATCACCAAGCTCAGCGCGGAGCACCGCCGTCTGGCCATCCCATGTAAGGCCTCGAACCTCCACTCGCCTCGTGTTTAATAACCTGGGCGCATCACTTGAACTCCGAGATACGACCACAATGACGAGTGATTCTGCAGCGGCTGACAACTGGTTAAGCTCCTCCAGACAGGCCAGCTTCAACGAGACGGGCACCTCGTTCCAGCCATTAAGCATGACGACCAGGCGATCAGCTTCGGCCAATCTGGTTAGCTCATCGATAGTTACACGATTTGCTATTGCTGAGGGGCGTTTGGAGAGGTATTCCAGAAGGCTCAAACCGGTTCGCCCCCAAAGTGCTGCGTCCACGAACAGCGGTATACGACCACCCGCTCCAAAACAAGACGAACAGAGCTCTAGCAAAAACGTAGTCTTGCCTATACCGCCCTCACCGAACAAAACTAGACTGAATCCCCTCTCGATGACTGTCACAAGCTCAGAGGTGCTAATTGACCGCGAACTCAAGTCGGATTCACCTTGTATCTCGTGAGCCTCTAGAATGAGCGGCGCAATGAATTGAGGCATCTTCCAACTGCGCTTGCCTGCCTCGAGCAATTTTGCTGCCATGGTTCGTACACGCTCTAAATCGGCGTGACTTGGAAATTGGAGTTCCTCAGGATGAAGCAGCGTTTGCAGCTGTGCAGATGACCGAAACGCAATAGCCGACTGCAATTCCTGCTGGCCCTTTTCTGTTGCTTGGAGTTGCCCCAATACATACGAAACGACTTGTGTCACCAAGTTGTCAGGTAGCGAATCTGTATTCCGAGCGAAAACCTCGTAATTTGCAGCGAGCTCTTTCTCTGCCCGTTCTGACGTTTCTGGATCACCACCTGCCCGGGCTATCAGCGCTTCGATAAATAGCTTGACGTTAGCTTCTTGCTGCAACCAGTTTCGGAAGGCGTAAGGCCGAATTCCTGAAAATGACTTGCCACTGGCTACAAGTTTTTTAAGTTCTTCCCCTGTGAGGTGATGAAGGCTGGTTTGGCTGGCTAAGTCTTCACCTTGCACGGCTCTCTCGCTTGCTTTATGTCGAGCGTACGCGTCACCCGAAACCGTCAGGATTTTTTTAAAGACCCACGCAGCTGGAGTCTTGAGTGCCGTAAGCCAATCTAAAGGCATTCCTATTTCTCACTCATAGCCCGTACTTCGGACTGTATCGATTATGTGACACAGGCAGAATCTGAGCACGTTCCTCGCGATTTTCCTAGCACTGAGCCAGTTGAGCGTTCCGAAATATGGATTAAATGAACCAGCCGAAGCTGGCTCATTTATTTCGAAGATCACATAGGCTTTTATCTGTAATTCTGACAAATCTACAGTGCAGCGTTGTCAAAAAAGATGCGCAACCTATTGATTTTATAGATGACTAATATTCAACTTTTTTAGAGGCCTTCACACTGCCTGGAGACTAAAGCGCCTGTTTAAGGCGACTCAATTTCTCCCGGCTGCCGCACACGCTCATCTGGCACCATTTGCGCAGTTTGTTCTTGGAGATATCCAGGAATAGCCAATCACAGTCGGTGGCCGTGCAGCACTTCAAGGCGCGAAGATCACCGGACACCAGCAATTGCGTGGCCTCGATTGCCAGCCGTCCGATCAACATTGCACTCAGTTCCTGGGCAGAGGTGCAGGTTTTCCACGCCCAGGCCGGCGTCCCGTCAACCGTGCGCAGTACACGCCAGGCGGTGCCTTGCTGGAAATTCAGGTTGATCTGCTGCAAGGCGTCATCAGGCGCAGCCTGACGCAAGGACAACGGATAAAACACGGCATACAGGCATTCGCGGAACGCAATGATGGCGTCCAGATCCGGTTGGTAGGAAATAGGCGACTCAAACACCATGGCCTTGTATTCAGCGAACTCCTGGGCGGAGATCAACGAGGCGTGCAGCGCCCATTCAATGAAGAACTGAAAACTGGTGAGCCGCTCTTCCATTACCTTGAGCGGCGACCCAGGGCGGCGGCCGTTGGTTGTATTGATGAAGTCCAAGACCTGGACCCCGCCAATCAGACGGATGGATTTTGCAGTGCCGGTGAAATGCGTCATGCCTGCTCCTGAAAAAACGCGGTATGGCTGCGATGGCGCAGATTACCTTGTTTTCTGAACGTGCAGGCACCGCCACCTCGGCGCGAAGACCAGCGGCTATGTGCGCTCGTTGTTGCGGGCCATCCAATCGAGAATAGTCGCGACAGACTGTTCGACAGACAGCGCCTGGGTGTCCACGTGCACTTCTGGAAAGATCGGCACGTCGTAGTTCGAATCAATACCGGTGAAGTGTTGGATCAGCCCCAGGCGGGCTTTTTTATACAAGCCTTTAGGGTCACGTTGTTCGGCTGTTTCCAGCGGCGCGTCCACATACACCTCGACAAAATGCTCATTGCCGACAATGGCGCGCGCGTAATGCCGGCTGGCCGCCGACGGAGAGATCAGCGCCACGATCACCACCAGCCCAGCGTCCAGCATCAAGCGCGCCACTTCGGCGACCCGCCGGATATTCTCAGTGCGGTCGCTGTCGGTAAAACCCAGGTCCCGGCACAAGCCGCCGCGCACCGAGTCGCCGTCAATGATGCAGGTCAAGCGCCCCTGTGCCTGCAAGGCCCCGTCCAACGCATCGGCAATCGTCGACTTGCCGGCAGCCGAGATGCCCGTCATCCAGATGACCAAAGGCTTTTGCGGTATACGCGAGCGTTCGGCGCCGAGATGGCTGAACGCAAACGCATGCAGATTCCGGTCTGGACGTTCCGCAAAATGACTCATGGCCGCTCACCCTCCGTCACCGCCACAGGCGGTTTACCCAACAGGAACACCATCACGCATTGCACGAACAGCAACAGCGCAACCACCCAGTAGACGGTCGAGAACGAGCCGGTCAGGTCCTTGGAAAAACCGCCCAGGAAGTTGCCGCACACACCACCCAGGCCGATCAGCACATTGGCAATACCAAATGCCTGGGTCAGTCGGCTGACCGGCACGATTTGCCCGATGTAGCTGGGGACAAGCCCGAATATGGGGTAGAACGCCAGCGCAAACAAAAATGCCGCCAGGTAAAACAGCGGGAGGCTGTTGAAGCTGAACACCAGGGTGGCGGCCAGCCCCGCACTCAGAAAGCACATGGCCAGCGACGCCCTGACGCCCACCTTGTCGGCAATCCATCCCACCAGAAAGCCCGAGGCCATGCCCACCGCGCCGATGGTGGTCCAGACAAACCCGGCATCCTGCACCGACACCCCCAACTCATCCCGCAGGAACGGAGCCAGGTAAGTCTGGAACGGCAACAGCGCCATCCCATTCAAAAAGGCAATGGCCCAGGTCAGGTACAGCGAGCGACTCAACCAAGGTGCGTGGCTGTCGAAGGCCGTCGAACGCTGCCCGGAAAAGCCGGCGTCCTTGTCCGCCTCCATGTTGCGCAGCAGAAACCAGGCCACCACGCACAGGGCCACCGAGATCATGCCCGCAGTGAGCCAGATCGAGCGCCAACCACCCTGCAGGGTGAGGAACGACACCAGCAAGCCATTGATGAACACGCCGTAGCTGGTGCCACTGGAAATCAGCCCCATGACCCGCGAGCGATTACCCGGGCTGAAGCCCTTAGTGACAATCTCCGCCAGCGGGATGTACACCGAGGCCGAGCAGCCGCCGAGCAAAATCAACAGCGCCCCGGATAACCAGACACTGTTGCTGACACTCAGCCCCAACAACGCCAGGGATGTCATCACCGTCGACACCAGGCTGATTTTCCAGCCTTCGAAAAAACGGCTGATATAACTGGTGACCGATGAAAACAGCAGGAAGCCGATCTGCGCGCCGCCGGTGATCAGGCCCACCGTGGTGTAGTCGAAACCGATGTCGCGGCGCATGTCCACCACCAGGTTGGCGAACAGGTAAACGCCAAACCCGTAGGTACTGGCCACGAACCCGGTCAACACCACCGCCAGCACGACGCTGTCCAACGGGCGCGCGCTACTTTGTACCCATGTGCTCATCAGGCTCTCCTTAAACGGCGCGCGCCGTGTGGATGACAAAATCACAATTCATCATGTCGTAGTCACGCTGGAAATCCCCGTAACTCTCATGGGCGGAAAATCCGGACTTGAGCACCTCCCCCTTCAACTCGCCCGGCAACAGCGGATAGACCTGCAACCGGTACTGCTCGGCGTTATCGAACGAGTAGATGAACTCACACACGTGTTCATCGACCTGCCCCAAGCCAACGGATGCGTGTGTACCGCAGTAATAGTAATTACCACTGGATTTGAACTTGCCTGCGCGAATGGCAAAGAAATTACGTTGATCCACAATCAGCAAGCCGCCCGGATTGAGCAATGCCCTGAACTTCTCCAGCACCTCCAACCGTTCATGGGCTGCAAACACATGGCACAGCGAACTGCCCAGGCACACCACGGCATCGAAGCGCCCGAGCTCAGCAGGATCGAGGGACTGCCAGTCCCGGTAGTGCGATTCGATCGCCAACCCGCGTTGCCGAAAATTCTCCCGGGCCTTGGTCAACATCGTGCTGCTGCCGTCCGTAGCGACGACATCAAACCCCGCCTGTTTAAGCTGTACCGCATGAAAACCACTGCCCGTGGACACGTCGATCACCGACTTCACGCCGTGCTGCCTCAGCAGGTTTTCAAAGAACCCGTTCTCCCCCGCCTTTCTTTTCTCCCAATCGATCAAATCATCCCAGCGTTCGACGAATTTTTTCGAGTATTGCGTTGCGTAACTGGCGACTTCGCTGCGCTTGTGCACCGACATCTGATTCATCACACACCTACCAGGTTGAATGTTTGAAAGACAGGTATTTGCTCGACAATTCGTGGGCAAACTCGGCGGACTGTTCGATGGACATGGTTTTCTTCGAGTACCCCAGCATCGCCTGCATCACCGCCATGCATTGCGGGTTATAGGTGACAGAGCCATCGCAATGAATTTCATCGATGCCATCCTGGCTCTGGCAGATGGTATTGATGCGCACCGCTTCGTCCTGGGGGCATTCGGCGCTGAACTGCACGTTGATCTGCCCCTCCTGCAACCACACCGGATAGCCGCCCGGCAACCCCAGCGGGCCGGGCGCGTGCACACGCACCGGCGTGGGCGAAAACAGCCCTTCGATCACGGTGACGGCCGAGCACGCCGTGAGGAACTGCCCATCGATACCGCCCAGGCGGCGGAACTCGGATTTAACCGTGGAAAAAATCGCTTCGGCCGGCAGGTGCGTCACGGCCGGGCGGTCGCGAACCTCATACAGCAAGCGGTAACTGGCACGCGGGGGCAAGCCGCCGCGCGGCACGTAGTGGCTGAAATAGTGCTGGGCATACAGGCACACCTGCACATCGGCAGGCTCACACTCGAGCAGCCGCGCGATGGAAAATCGCACTGCCGGGATCAGGTTGGCCACGTTGCCCACCCCGATATCCGGCGCCAGACCGACCCTGGCCAGGATCGGGTTGACCGCATCGGGAAAGGCCGCGTTGACTGTCCTGGTCACGATGCCGGAGGCTTTTACCGCCTGCATCAAGTGATGCATCAGCGTCAGGTGCATGGGAAGCCAGGGGCCGAACTGCGCCTGGTCGAGTTGCTCGAACGAGAGCTTGGGCAACCCGGTGATTACCCGCCACGATTGCAACGACGCGCAGTTCACCACCAGGTCCGGCGCCTCTTCACGCAGCACCCGCGTCACCCGGTCGATATCGGTGAGGTCGGCGATCACTGGCTTGATTGCGATGCAGTGCCCCAACTGCGCACACGACAATGCGACCAGGTTGCACAGCCGCAAGGTCGTGTCTTCATTACGCCCCAGCACCACGAATTCAAAGGCATTTTTCGGCCCGAGAATCTTCAGGATCTGCAGGCACAGGTTGCCTGCGCCCACCAGCAGCAGTTTCTTCTTGGGGGTTGACGGGCTCATCGTGGGTAGGCTCCGTTGTCCACCGCAATGACCTTGCCGGTGACATGACGCATGGCATCGCTGATCACCAGCAAAATGACCTCGGCAACGCCGCCGGGCAGGATCGGCTCCTTGAGGATTTCCTGGCGCGCGTACTCGGCGCGGCGGTATTCGGGGATGGTGCCGTAGATGGCGGTGTCGTGGATCAGCGCCGGCGACACCGCGTTAACCCGCACGAACGGCGCGAAATTCCAGGCGTTGGCTTTGGTCAGGCCGATCACTGCCGCCTTGGTGGCGCCGTACAAGGCATCGCAACTGCCCACTTCGCCGGCCACAGAGGCGATATTGACGATGCTGCGCGGCGCTTCGTGTTTCATTTCCCGTTCGGCGAAGTCTTTGGAGAGATAAACCAGTGCCTTGAGGTTCACCGTCAGGATTTCGTCCACTTCAGCATCGGAATAGGCGTAGACGCTTTTGCCGTGGTAAATACCAGCGTTATTAACTAAGGCATGAATCGTTGCGTGGCGCTCGTACAGTGCAGGTATAAAACCCTTGATCAGCGCATTATCAGAAAAGTCCGCGACATGGGTTTCCAATACATCCGCCGTGTAAGTGCGCTGTAACGCACACAGGCCTTCGGCGTCCTTGTCGGCACCGATGACGAAATAACCTGCCTGGATAGCCTTTTCCACAGTTGCCCGGCCAATCCCATTGGCCGCACCGGTGACAATCAACTTTTTCATACAACAATCCTTATTGGCAAAATTCATTCATGCGTGCGTAGAAGGGTCGGTGGTATTCGTAAAGGGCTTTTAATTTTGGCGACTGATCGAAAGCGTCCATATCGATAGGTGGTGTGTGCGGCAACGCAATGCGCTCACTGTTCTCCGCCGCCACATGCCAACTTCTCCAGGTTTTCCACTGTCGCGGGCATTCGCGTTTCCATGTCATGGCGTGGGGCAGAAATTCAATCTGCAAGTAGTCACACAGTTTACGAATGACACGCTCCGGCTCCGCGGCAAGGTCATCGGCATTAATCACATAAGGCACTTTTCCGATGAGTTTGGTCACCACGCAGAAAATCTCGTACAAGGCTTTATGCCCGATGGCCTGCACGGGCATATCGGGGTGTACCCGGTAATGGGAAATAATGCTGCTGGCGGGCTCGCGAATAATAAAAATATTGTGTTGTTGCGCCAGAAAATCCCGGTCAACTTTCAAGTCATCCAGGCAGTGGTAACACATGTCTTTGTGAAACACATTGGCACTTTCCCGGGCCTTGAGCAGTTGCTCTTTTATGCCTTGATACGTGGTGGGCAAACTGTGATCCCACTCATCCGAAGGAATCACTGAATCTGCGGAAAATGCCATATGCGCAAACGGCTCGTGGAAGACCTCAAAATCCCCCCGCTCGATAAACACACGCTCCAGCACCGTGGAACGGGAACGCGGGTGCGCCCACAACCCGACCATCTTGTTCATGCCAGCACCCCATATTCAGCAGCCAGGATGGCGTTGAGCGAGCGTGCGAAAGGCTTCGCTACCGGACACAGGCGCACGCAGTAATCGGTCAGGCGCCGATGCGCACTGTTGGCCTCGTTGCAGGCGTTGATAAACGCCTCATGATTGCCAAAGTCGTAGGGTTCGATGCTGTCGATGAAATAGGCTTCGCAGAAGTACGGAATGCGGATGAGCCTGGCGAACGTCTCCGCCGGCACCTGTTGAGGTTCGCGGGCGGGTGCCACCGGCTTGCCGTGGCTTTCACGCTCGATCAGAAACTCCACCACATCCGGCGTCAGCGTGTAGCACGTGGTCGTCAGCCCGGTCTTTTCCAGGTGCCAGCAGTGCTTGTGGCCACGCTCGTCAACGTCGACCTTGATACTGGAAAGCAGGGTTTTGACCGGCACTTTCGAGCCCGCGACCAAGGCATGTATCTGCTGGTAAATCATTAGCTCGGCCCAGCGCATGTCCTCCGGCCCCAGCGCCAGGCCACGCTCGGCGGCCTGCAAGGCGAACTCGGGCTGGCAGGAAAAACGCCCGATCATAAAGGTGATCACATACTTGCAACGGCCGGTGTCGACACCATTGCGGCGGGCACTGGCGATGCCCCGCTCTATTGCCTGGATTCCGGCCTGGAACTGCGAAACAGTGAAGCAGAACGTGATGTTGACCGAAACGCCTTGGGCCACCAGGTGTTCGATCGTCGCGAAACCCTCCTGGCTGCCCGGCACTTTCACCATCACATTCGCGGCCAGGCGATGCAGCTCCAGGCCTCGTGCGGTCATGCGTTCGGTGCACCGCACATCCGAAGGATCGACCTGGGCGCATATCCAGCCGTCGGCCTGAGCCGATTGAACCCACAGTGGCTTGAGCGTCGAGGCACCTTCAGCAATCACTTCGTTGTACAGCTGCTTGCGCAATTCCCCGGGAGACAGGCTGGCCAGGTTAAAACGCGACGACCAATACTCTTTCTTGTCGAGGATCGCCGCCGTCACCAGCCGGGGGTTGGTGGTCACACTGCTGAAGCCCCAAGGCTGGGAGAGATCCTGCGGCATCAACTGTTCGATATGGGCGGCCGCCGCCGGGTACTTGTCCAACAAATGTTTTTTATACGGTGCGTACACCACGGGCGACGAATCCCACCACACTTCCGAACAGGGATCATTACGTTTAAGTCGCTCTATATAACCCAGTGTGCCCACAACACTTGCTCCTTGAGTAACTTGATCAATGAGGGTCGGTAACTCACGCATATCGGCAAAAGGTAACGCGCCGGCTTCGGCCAATATTCGATGTCGAGACACCGGACCAAAACCCAGGACTTGTATAGTGGCTGCAACGGCGGCTTGAATCCCTGTGACACTGTCTTCAATCACCAGCGCATGACAGGGCTCAACGTTGTAAGTTTCACACGCCGTTAAAAATACCAGCGGATCAGGCTTCCAACGCCCCAATTCATAACAACTGAATATTCGCCCCTCGAAATAAGGCAACAACCCCACAAGGCGTAAACACTGTTCAATCTTATTGCGCGGCGCACTCGAGGCCACGCAATAGGGAATCTCCAGCACGTTCAATACGTCAAGTATCCCATCGGTCGCTTTTACATTAAGCGTCAATGCTTCCAGCGCTCGAACTCGGAAGTCCTCTTCAAACTGAGGGGTCAAATAAATACCCAATAACTGTTCTGCCTCGCGCAGACAATCGGCAATCTTTCTTCCACGAAAGTGCTCAATGAAATACGCACTATCAAGTGTTGTGCCGTCCTGTACCTGAGCATTAAGCATGGCGATCAATACAGACAGGGTGATCTCTTCGCTTTGGACGAGTACACCGTCGCAATCGAAAATAACTAACTTAGGCAACGTCGTAGCTCCCTGCTCTGGTAGTTCCCCTATAGCTGCCGATAAACACATAGGCATCTCTTATAGGTGACTCCGCATGACTTCCGAACTACCAGCGGAACGGGTTGAGGTGTGCTTATAAGACACGGGGCTAAAAATCCTGTCAAACGCTTTTTAGCGGTTTTTTAGTATCTTATGGTTATTTTTTATTCTTCTGTTATTCCATTTCTCACCATGGTTGTAGTCGCTAATTTCACACGGCTGAACTTCCGTTACGCGCCGTCAGTCAGCTACTTGAACTCACGAATTTAAGGCCGGGTGGGCAATGCGTATCTCGTTGGAACAACAAGTAGCACTGGTCACGGGCGCCAGTTCCGGTATCGGCGCCGGTGCGGCCAAGGCTCTGGCGCAAGCCGGCGCTGCGGTGGTGCTGAATTACAACAGCCAGGCCGCGCCCGCAGAAGCCTTGGCAGAGCAGATCAATGCCGAGGGTGGCCGGGCGATTGCCATCGGCGCCGACGTGTCTAAAGAGGCCGATGTAGAACGCCTGTTCGCAAAGACCCTCGAAGCGTTCGGCCATCTGGACATCCTGGTGGCCAACTCCGGTATGCAGAAGGACGCAGCCGTGGTCGACATGACCCTCGACGACTGGAACGCCGTGATCGGCGTCAACCTCACCGGCCAGTTCCTCTGTGCCCGTGCGGCGGTGCGCCTCTTCAAGCGCCAGGGCATCCGTGAAGGCGTATCCCGTGCCGCCGGCAAAATCATCCACATGAGCTCGGTGCACCAGTTGATCCCCTGGGCCGGCCATGTGAATTACGCGGCGTCCAAGGGCGGCGTGGACATGCTGATGCGCACCCTCGCCCAGGAAGTCAGTGAACAGCGCATTCGCATCAACGGCATTGCGCCGGGGGCGATTCGTACGGCGATCAACCGTGCTGCCACCGAAGGTGCGGCGGAAAAAGAGCTGCTCAAGTTGATCCCGTATGGCCGGGTCGGCGACGTAGAGGACGTGGCCAACGCCGTGGTATGGCTGGCCAGTGACGCCTCCGATTACGTGGTCGGCAGCACCCTGTTCATTGATGGCGGCATGAGCCTTTACCCGGAGTTTCGTGACAATGGTTGATTTGAAAAACGAACCACAAAGCGCCATCGATGCCCACGGCATCATCGGCGATATGCGCAGCGCGGCGCTGGTGAACGATAAAGGCAGCATCGATTTCTTCTGCTGGCCGGAATTCGACAGCCCATCGATCTTCTGCTCACTGCTGGACACCCCCGATGCCGGCATTTTCCAACTCACCCCGGACCTGCCCAACGCCCGCCGCGAACAGATCTACCTGCCCGACACCAATGTGCTGCAAACCCGTTGGCTCAGCGATGAAGCCGTGGTGGAAATCACCGACCTGCTGGTCATCAGCGAAGAGATCGACGACTTGCCCCTGCTGATTCGCCGTGTGCGTGTGGTCAGCGGCACGGCCACCCTCCACCTGCGCTGCGCCGTGCGCCATGACTATGCGCGCGCACCCACCGAGGCGAGCCTGGATAACGCCAGCATCTGTTTCAACGCCGATGGCCAGCCGGGCATGCGCCTGTGCGGCAGCCATCCGTTGCAGATCGAAGATAACGCCGCCGTGGCCCGCTTCACCCTGGATCAGGAAGAATGCGCCGAGTTCGTACTCGGCGGCCAGGACGATGAACGTGTGGACAGTGGCTGTACCGACTTGGCGCTGGACCACACCTTGAAGTTCTGGCGCGGCTGGATCGCGCAGTCGAACTACCGCGGGCGCTGGCGCGAAATGGTCAACCGCTCGGCCCTGGCCCTCAAGCTGCTGACCTCGCGCAAACACGGCGCAATCATCGCCGCCGCCACCTTCGGCTTGCCGGAAACCCCCGCTGGCGAACGCAACTGGGACTACCGCTACACCTGGATCCGCGACGCCTCGTTCACCGTCTACGCCTTTATGCGCCTGGGCTTTGTCGACGAGGCCAACGCCTATATGCGCTGGCTCAAGGGCCGGGTCAGCGACTGCTGTGGGCAGCCGACCAAGATCAATATCCTATACGGCATCGACGGCCGCCAGGAGCTGCCCGAAACCGAGCTGAAGCACCTCAGCGGCCACGGCGGCGCCAAGCCGGTGCGCGTCGGCAACGGCGCGGTCGACCAGGTCCAGCTGGATATCTATGGCGAGTTGATGGACGCGGTGTACCTGGTCAACAAGTACGGCGAAGCCATCTCCCACGAGGGCTGGAAACACACGGTGGAAGTCGCTGACCAGGTCTGCGAAATCTGGAACCAGAAAGACGTGGGCATCTGGGAGATGCGCGGCGAGCAGCATCACTTCCTGCATTCGCGGCTGATGTGCTGGGTGGCCCTGGACCGTGCGATCCGCCTGGCCTCCAAGCGCTCGTTGCCGGCGCCGTTTGCGCGTTGGGACCAGACGCGCCAGGCCATCTACGCCGATATCTGGAGCAACTTCTGGAACGAAGAGCGCGGGCATTTTGTGCAGCACATCGGCAGCACCGCACTGGACGGTTCGATGCTGCTGATGCCGCTGGTACGCTTTGTCGCCGCCACCGATCCGCGCTGGCTGAGCACGCTGGAGGCGATCCAGAAAAGCCTGGTGCGCGACGGCATGGTCTACCGCTACCGTAACGACGACAACGCGATCGACGGCCTGCAAGGCACCGAAGGCGCGTTTGCCGCCTGCTCGTTCTGGTACGTCGAGTGCCTGGCCCGCGCCGGGCAAGTGGAGAAGGCCCACCTGGAATTCGAACAACTGCTGCGCTACGCCAATCCGCTGGGTCTGTATGCCGAAGAGTTCGACAGCCAGGCCCGCCACCTGGGCAATACGCCCCAGGCGCTGAGCCATCTGGCCTTGATCAGCGCGGCGACGTTCCTGGATCGCAAGCTCAGTGGCGAGAAGACTACCTGGCAGCCCTGAGATCCAGTCAGCGCCCTGTCTTCACAGGCAGGGCATCCCGTCATGTCTTTCGACTAGAGTTTCAACACCTGACAGGAGCCCATCATGACCACCGTCCCCCCAATGCTCTACGTGCGCACCTCCATGCTCGATGTGGCGTATGAAGCCCACGGCCCTACCGACGGCGAGCCTGTAATCCTGCTGCATGGCTTCCCCTACGACCCTCGCGCTTATGACGAGATCGCGCCGGTGCTGGCCGAACGCGGCTACCGGGTGCTGGTGCCGTACCTGCGCGGTTACGGCCCTACGCGATTTATCAATGCGCAGGTGATGCGCTCCGGCCAACAGGCGGCGCTCGGCAAGGACTTGCTGGATTTCATGGATGCGCTGGCGATCCCGCGCGCCACCCTGGCGGGGTACGACTGGGGTGGGCGTGCCGCGTGTATCGTCGCGGCGCTGTGGCCCGAACGAGTGCGCGGGCTGGTGACCGGCGATGGCTATAACATCCAGGACATTGCCAGGTCGCTCACGCCACGGGCGCCGGCGACGGAGCATCGGTTGTGGTACCAGTTCTACTTTCACACCCAGCGCGGTGTGGACGGGCTGACGGCCAATCGCCGCGAACTCTGTGAGTTGCTGTGGTCGTTGTGGTCGCCGTCCTGGGCCAAGGGGCCGGGGCTGTATGGGCAGACGGCGCCGTCATTCGATAACCCGGATTTTGTCGAGGTGGTGATTCACTCCTATCGCCACCGCTTCATGTATGCGCCTGGCGATCCGGCGCTGGAAGCCATCGAGCAGGCCCTGGCGCGGCAACCGGCGATTGCGGTGCCGAGCATTTCGCTGTGCGGCGCCGATGATGGCGTGGGCCCACCGCCGGAAGAGGACGACGATGTGGAACACTTCAGCGCTTTTTACCGACGCCAGGTGTTGCTCGGTGTGGGCCACAATATTCCCCAGGAAGCGCCGCAGGCGACACTCGACGCCCTGCTTGAATTGCTCGCCTAGGCCACCGGCGAGAACCGCTCGCGGTAGGCCTGGGGCGTCACCGACAAGGCCCGCATAAAGCTGCGGCGCAAGGTTTCTTCGCAGCCGAAGCCACACTGCACGGCGATGCGTTTGATCGACGCCGTGCTATCGGCCAGTTGCCGGCGCGCGCTTTCGACACGGATCAGTTCCACCGCGCGCGCGGGCGTCTGGCCGGTTTCGGCGCGGTAGTGGCGCACGAAGCTGCGCTCGCTCATCCCAGCCTGGGCGGCCAGGGTCGGGATACTCAGGTCGAGGGTCAGATGTTCGGCTATCCAGGCATGCAGTTCGGTGAAACGGCTACCGCCCTTTTGCAGGGACAGGGTCACGCTGAATTGCGACTGGCCGCCGGGGCGCTTCAGGAACACCACCAGGTGCCGCGCCACTTCCAGGGCCACGGCGCGGCCCAGGTCTTCTTCGACCAGGGCCAGGCACAGGTCGATGCCGGCGGTCACACCGGCGGAGGTCCACACCGCACCCTGCTGGATAAAGATCGGATTGGACTCCACGTTCAACGCCGGAAACTTGCGCGCCAGTTCTTCGCAACGGGTCCAGTGGGTGGCGACGCGACAACCATCGAGCAAGCCACTGGCCGCGAGCAAAAACGCGCCTGTGCACACCGAGGCCATGCGCCGGGTGTGCCGGGCTTTTTCGCGCACCCAGTCCACCAGCGAAAGGTCTTCTGCGGCGCCGTACACCCCCCAGCCACCCGCGATTACCAGGGTGTCGCAGGGTTGGTCGACCGCGGGCAACGACTCGGCCAACAGCGCGAGGCCGGCGGAGGTCATGACCGGTCCGGCCTGGTCGGCGATCACCGTGACCGCGTAAGGCAACGGCACGCCACGCTGGCGCGCCAGGTCATTGGCTGAGGCAAATACCTGCAACGGCCCGGTGACGTCGAGCACCTGGGCATTATCGAAAGCGAGTACGTGAACTATTCTGGGCATGATTGGCGTGATTCGTGGGCTCAATGGCGTATTCGCCAAAGCCTAGGCCGCTAGAGTAAAGCCGTCTACCCCTTTCTCGGAGCTTCATTCATGACCTTGCAGATCGGCTTTCTGTTGTTCCCCGGCATTCAGCAACTGGACCTGACCGGCCCTTACGACGTATTGGGTTCGCTGCCGGACGTGAAGCTGCACCTGGTGTGGAAGGAGCTGGCGCCGGTCACGTCCAGCACGGGCCTGGTGTTCACCCCGACCATGACCTATGCCGACTGCCCGAAGCTGGATGTGATCTGCGTGCCCGGCGGTTCCGGCGTGGGCGCATTGATGGAAGACCCGCAGACCCTGGACTTCCTCAAGGCTCAGGCGCAGACCGCGCGCTACGTGACCTCGGTGTGCACCGGCTCGCTGGTGCTCGGCGCGGCGGGGTTGCTGCGCGGGCGCAAGGCGACGACGCACTGGGCCTACCACGACATGCTCGCCCCGCTCGGCGCCATCCCGGTACAGGAACGTGTGGTGCGTGACGGCAACCTGTTCACCGGGGGTGGCATTACCGCAGGTATCGACTTTGCGCTGGTGCTGGCGGCGGAGTTGTACAGCGAAGCAGCGGCGCAACTGGTGCAGTTGCAGATTGAATACGCGCCGGCGCCGCCGTTCGATTCAGGCAGCCCCGACACAGCGCCCACGCATGTGCGGGAAGAAGCCAACAAACGCACTGCCGAATCGCGCAGGGTGCGCGGTGAAATCGTCGCGCGGGCGGCTGCACGGTTGGGCTGAACCTGTATAAGTCAGGCGGGACGAGACATCACCGCCAGACGCACCGCCAGCACGGTCAGCACCGTCGCCAAGCCCCATTTCTGTAGCCAGGCGCCTTTTGGGCGCCTGGCGAAGAAGCGGCTCAGCGCCCCGCCGAAAATACCCAGCAGCACGTGAAACACCCCAGCGATCAAGGTCAGCACGCCGCCCAACAGCATCAATTGCACGGCGATGGAGCCGGCCTGCGGCCGTACGAACTGCGGCAAAAACACCACAAAAAACAGCAACGCCTTGGGGTTGAGCAGGCTGTTCAGCATCGCCTGCAGAAACACCCGGCCAAGGGGCACGCGGCGCAGGGAGGCAGGGTCCAGCCCAGGTTTTTTCTGCAGTGTTTTGAACACCAGCCACAGCAGGTAGACCACCCCCGCATAGCGGATCACGTCAAAGGATGGCGGCCAACTGGCGACCAACGCCGTTACCCCGGTGGCGGTCAATGCGGTCAGCAGCATGTCGGCCACACCGATGCCCAGGGCCGAGGCCACTCCCCCGCGCCAGCCGTGGGTGACGCCATGGCTGATCACAAAGGCCATGTTCGGCCCCGGGGATAACAGCAACAGCAGAACAGCACCTGAAAAAACCGCCAGGGTCGCAAGGTCGATCATGCTCAAGCCTTCCACCGGAAAAAGCCTGCAGATTAGTGCGTGCGCCCAGGGCGAACAAAAAATTGTGCTGGATACATTGTTCATCGGTAATTGCGAATGGCCACGGCCAGCGTCTAGAATGCGAAACATTATCAATTAAGACTGCTGCGCCAGGATGCCCATGTCGAGCGATCACCCACTGGACCATGCCGCCATCGGCCAGCTTTACCACAGCCATCACTCCTGGCTGCGCGGCTGGTTGAGCCGACGCACCGGTTGCCGTGAACGTGCCGCCGACCTGGCACAGGAAACCTTTGTGCGCCTGCTCAACGCACGCAAGCAGCAGGCCGTGCTGCAGCCGCGCGCGTACCTGAGCAGCATCGCCCGCAGCTTGATGATCGACCAATACAGGCGCCGTGAACTGGAGCGCGCCTACCTCGAAAGCCTTGCGCATTTCCCCCAGGCCGACGTGCCGTCGGAAGAAACCCGCCTGCTGATTCTCGACAGCCTGGAACGTATCGACCGCCTGCTCGACCAGCTCAAGCCGCGGGTGCGTGAAGCGTTCCTGCTGGCGCAACTGGACGGCCTGACCTGTGCCCAGATCGCCCTGCGCCTCGGGGTGTCCAAGGCCACGGTGGAGCGTGACCTGTCCAAGGCGCTGCACGCCTGCTATCGGTTGCGCTATGCCGACCTCTGACCCGCGCCTGGTCGACCAGGCCATCCAGTGGATGATCAAGCTGCGCTTCAACGTCGCCGACGACGCCAGCACCGCTGCGTTCGAGCGCTGGCTGCACACCAGCGCCGAACACCAGCAGGTCTGGCAGCGGGTGGCGACGATGAATGATGAGTTCAGCCAACTGCCCGCGCAGGTCGGCCGCCACGCCCTACGCGGTGCGCGGCAACGTATCAGCCGTCGCGAAGGGTTGAAATTGCTCGGCCTGGTGGCCGGTGCTGCCGGCCTGACCTGGCTCGGCCGCGACTACACCCCGCTACCCGCCTTGATGGCCGACTACCGCACGGCTACCGGCGAACGGCGTTGGGTGGCGTTGAACGACGGCAGCCGCATCCAACTTAACAGCGCCAGTGCATTCGACACGGCGTTCAATCAGGAGCGGCGCCTGGTGCAGTTGCGCCAGGGTGAAATACTGGTCAATACCGGTGCCGACAAGCGGCCCTTCTGGGTACAGACCCGTGACGGTTACCTGCGCGCCCTCGGCACGCGCTTCCTGGTGCGCGAAGACGCCCAAGGCACAATGCTCGCCGTGCAACAGGGCACGGTGGCGGTGTTTGCCGACAACCACGCCGCCAGCGTGCGCCAAGTGATTGACCCCGGCGAACAGGTGCTGTTCGACCGCAGAGGCATTCGTTCTCTTGTCGCCAATGGCCTGGACCCTTGGGCCTGGAGCGATGGTGTGATCAGCGCCCGGAACATGCGCCTGGATGCTTTCCTCGCCGAGCTGGGCCGCTACCGCAACGGCCTGCTGAGCTGCAGCGAAGCGGTGGCCGGGCTGCGGGTGTCGGGCACTTATCAGTTGGACGATACCGATCAAGTGCTGGGCCTGGTAGCGCAATCACTCAAGCTCGATGTCACTTACCGCAGCCGCTACTGGGTGACGGTCACACCGCGCGTCTAACTTTCTCGAAAATAAATGAGGTGAATTCTCATTGCCGCTCGACCTGTAAGGAAAGGCCGATCAACAGGCCGGTTCTGTTCACTTCCTTCAGGAGCATCCCGCGGTCATGCAAGCGTTCCCCTCCCCACGTTCACCCCTCAAGCACGCGATGCACGCCGCTTTGCTCGGCGCGTGCCTGAGCTGCGCAACCGCGCCGCCGTTCGCATGGGCCGAAACGCCGGCCAGCGACACCCAGGCCCGCGACTGGAACATCGCCGCCGGCTCCCTGGCCACGGCACTGGACCAGTTCGCGCGCCAGGCCGCCATTAGCCTGTCGTACGACGCCACCAGCGTCGCCGGCAAGACCAGCCCGGGCCTGAGTGGTCGCCTGGACCGCGAGCAGGCGCTCGGCCAGTTGCTGCGTGGTCAGGGCCTGCAGGCCCAGCGCCAGGGCAGCAGTACCTGGCTGCTGTTGCCGCAAGTGGCCGACAGCGGCACGCTGAACCTGGGCGCCACTACGGTCACCGGTGAGCGGTTGGGCGCCACCACCGATGGCACCGGAGCCTACACCACGGGCGCGGTGACGATCGGCAAGGGCGAACACAGCCTGCGGGAAACGCCGCAATCGGTGAGTGTGATGACCCGCCAATTGATGGATGACCAGAACCTCACCACCATCGATGACGTGATGGAACGCACGCCCGGGATCACCACCTACGAATCGCCCATGGGCGGCAAGTATTTTTATTCCCGTGGTTTCAAGATGCTCGGCCAGTACCAGTACGATGGCGTGCCCCTGGACATGGGCAAGGACTACGTGCAGGCCGACAGCTTCAGCGCGAACATGGCGATCTATGACCGCGTGGAAGTGCTCAAGGGTGCCGCCGGCATGCTCAAGGGCGCCGGCACCGCCAGCGGCGCGGTGAACTTCGTGCGCAAGCGGCCCCAGGCCAAGCCCACCACCAGCCTGTCGCTGTCCGCCGGCACATGGGACAACTACCGCGCCGACGTCGACACCGGCGGCCCGCTGAATGAAAGCGGTACAGTGCGCGGCCGCGCGGCGATCAGCCAACAGAATCGCGGTTCCTACATGGACATTTCCAAGCGCCAGGACCAGGCGTTCTACGGCGCCCTGGATGTCGATCTCAGCGCCGACACCACCCTGGGCTTCGGCGCCAGCTATGAGGACGTCGACGCCACACCGTGCTGGGGCGGCCTGCCGCGCTATGCCGACGGCAAAAGCGCCAACCTCAGTCGCTCCACCTGCCTGGGCCAATCCTGGAACGACTGGCAAAGCCGGCGCACCACCTTCTTCGCCGACCTCACCCACCACTTCAACGACGACTGGAAACTCAAGGTTGCGGCCGTGCACAGCCGCAACCTGCAAGACACCAAATACGCCGCCAGCGAAGGCACCATTGCCTATGACAACCCAACGCCTACGGCCAACTCCTATGCGGCGCTGATGGACTACGACCACAAGGACTTCGGCCTCGACGCCTATGTGGACGGCAAGTTCGAAGCCTTCGGCCTGGAACACGAACTGATCCTCGGTGCCAATGGCAGCCGTGGTACCCAGGACGATGTGTACGCGATCCAGAACCTGCCCAGGCGCCAGAGCATCTACCAACCCGACCACCACTTCCCGGAACCGGCCAACAGCACCTTCTGGCCGAATATGTATCGCGGCGGCACAGTGAAGGAAACCGCCACCCAGTACGGCGCCTACACCACCTTGCGCCTGCGCCTGGCCGAGCCGTTGATGTTTATCGTAGGCAGCCGCGTGAGCTGGTACGAAAACCGTCGCCAGTCCAACAACCTGGCCTGGGGCGAATGGGCCTTGCAGGATGCACGCACCCGGGAAACCGGTGAAGTGACGCCGTTTGCCGCACTGATCTACGACCTCAACGAACATCTGTCGGTGTACGCCAGCTACGCGGATATCTTCCAGCCGCAAAGTTCCTATGCCACGCTCGATGGCGCCGCGCTCAAGCCGAAGATCGGTGACAACTACGAGCTGGGTATCAAGGGCGAATGGTTCGACGGGCGCCTCAACAGCTCCCTGGCGCTATTCCGCGCCGTCGAGAAAAACGCGGCCGAATCCGACTATATCGCCCAGTGCCCGACCTCTGCCGACGGTTATTGCTACACCGACAGCGGTAAGGTGCGCGCTCAGGGCGTGGAGGCGGAAATCAGCGGTGAAGTCCTCGAGCGCCTGCAGGTATCCGGCGGCTACACCTACACCCAGACCAAGTCCCTGAAGAATATCGATACCGCCCTGGAGGGCGGCACGTCCAACACCTACGTACCTCGACACATGCTGCGCATGTGGGGCGACTACCAGCTCGACGGTGCACTGTCGAAATGGAGCGTGGGCACCGGCGTCAACGCCCAGAGCAGCAATTACCGCGTGCAGACCATCAAGCTCGAGCAGGCGGGTTACGCGATATGGAGTGCACGCCTGGCCTACCGCGTAGATGACACTTGGACGGTGGCACTCAATGGCAACAATCTGTTTGATAAAACCTACTACAACACCGTCGGAACAGCCTCCTGGGGTAACTTTTATGGCGAGCCGCGTAATTTTACGGTGAGCTTGAAAGGCAACTTCTAATCCGGAGAAAGTCCCGCTGGCAGGGCACTTAGTACGCCCTGCCAGCCTTTCCTTGTGCCCTTTTCCTACTGCCTTCCAAAAAGGTTTTTCCATTAAACAGGAAAAATCCCACATTTGTTTCTACACTCAAAAACACACCCCCATCACCGAATGCCCGACAAGGAATGTCAATAAAATGCCGACAAGATGACTTACAAACCCGTCTGCCATGCCACTTCCGCAGCACAGTCAATTAATTGACTAACACATAAAGGGAACACGCCTTTAGTCGCCACCCCCGCAAAACAATTCAAATGGATAGCTCGTTTTGGATTATGCATTTGGATTGATAGTTGCGTATTACCCAGAGTTGCCGTAGTTCGAAGCGCCCTTTAAAGCGGCCGGTGCTTTATTGAATCACTCAACGGACAACTGCCTCTGGTGTGCAATGAGGGATGTTTTATGCAAGAAAAGTCGTCCGTCGACAGCCTGTTTTTAACGCGCGCCGGTTTTGTTGAATTCTTTGTTGTTTTCGTCAAGTTCATACATGGCCTGAGTGCCATTTTGCCCCCGCTGATCCTGGTGATGTTCATCGACCCGATGGCCCCTGAAATGCGCGGGCACTTTCTCGGCCTGCTGGTATTTTTTGCGGTCCTGACGATCATTCTGTTCCAGGCCCTGGGTATCTATTCCGAAGAACTGTTCAGCAACCGCCTGCGCCTGAAAACCAAGGTCAAGGCCTGGTCGGCGGCGTTTTGCATCCTGTTGTTCATGTACCAGATCCTGCAGTTTTTCCCGCAGTTAACCCCGCGTAACCTGGTGGCGTGGTACGTCGCCAGCCTGGGGTTGTTCTGCCTTGAGCGCCTGCTGATGCTGCGCCTGTACCGCAGCCTGATGCGCAAGGGCAAATACCTGCAACGTACGGTGATCCTGGGCTTTACCGACACCGCCGTGCACGTCGCCGAGCACCTGCAACGCAACGGTGATATCCGCTCCGGCCTGGTCGGTTTTATCGACGATCGCACCGAGCGGATCCCCAAGGAATTGAGCAACCTGCCCCTGCTCGGCAACACCCGCGAGCTGGAGAAACTCATCCGCGCCGAGCAGGTTAACCAAGTGATGATCTGCCTGCCCTGGGCCGCCGAGCAGCGCATCCACGGGCTGGTCAATCGCCTGCGGCAAATGTCGGTGAATGTGATGCTGGTGCCTGACATGGCCGCCCTGCGCTACGGCCATAGCCGCATCACCGACGTGGGCGGCATCCTGATGTTCAACACCTCGCAATTGCCGTTGCGTGGCTGGTCGCCGGTGATCAAGCGCCTGGAGGATGTGCTGCTGGCCAGCCTGGCGCTGCTGGCGCTGTCCCCCGTGATGGTGGCGACGGCGCTTGCGATCAAGCTCGACTCCAAAGGGCCGATCCTGTTTCGCCAGAACCGCTTTGGCTACAACGACAACGAGATCCGCGTGTTCAAGTTCCGCTCGATGTACACCGACCAGAGCGACTTCACCGCCGAGCGCCAGACCACCCGCGCCGATCCGCGCATCACCCGGGTGGGGCGCATCATCCGCAAGACCAGCATCGACGAGCTGCCGCAGTTGTTCAACGTGCTGCTGGGCAACATGTCCATGGTCGGCCCGCGCCCCCATGCCACGGCGACTAAAGCCGCCGGCATCCCCTTCGAAGTGGCGGTGAGCGAGTACAGCTCGCGCCACCGCGTGAAACCGGGGATTACCGGCTGGGCGCAGATCAACGGTTACCGGGGTGAGACCGACACCCTGTTCAAGATCCAGAAACGTGTCGAGTACGACCTGGAGTACATCTCCAAGTGGTCGGTGTGGTTTGACCTGTACATCGTTTTCATGACGGTCCCGGCCGTCCTTTCCACCAAGGAAGTCTATTGATGAATACCCTCAACGGATTAATTCCCTGCATCGTTTCCGGTGGTTCGGGCACCCGACTGTGGCCGGTGTCGCGGCAGAACATGCCCAAGCCCTTCATGCGCATGCGCGATGGCCAGAGCCTGCTGCAAAAAACCTTCCTGCGCGCGGCCAGACTGCCCGGCGTGGAAAGCGTGCTGACGGTAACCAATCGCGACCTGTTGTTTCGTACCCTCGACGACTACCGTGGGGTGAACAACGCCCGCCTGCCCCTGGACCTGCTGCTGGAACCGTTCGGTCGCAATACGGCGGCCGCTATCGCCGTGGCGGCCCTGCATGTGCAGGAGCATTTCGGCGGCGATGCTCAGTTGCTGGTGATGCCCGCCGACCATCTGATCCTCAATGAAGTCGCGTTCGCCGAGGCCGTGACCCAGGCCCGCGACCTGGCCGAAGCCGGCTACCTGGTGACGTTCGGCATCCAACCCGATCACCCGGAAACCGGCTTTGGCTATATCGAACAAGGCGAGCCGCTGAGCCACGGCTACCGGGTCAAACGCTTTGTCGAGAAACCCGACCGGGCCACCGCGCAGGCCTACCTGGACGGCGGCAAACACCTGTGGAACGCCGGCATGTTCTGCTTCAAGGCCAGCACCCTGGTGGAAGAACTCGCCGCCCATTCGCCCGACGTGCTGGAGGCCTCCCGCGCCGCGCTTGAACACAGCCAGAGCCTGCAAAACAAGACTTCGCGCCAGCGTGAACTGGAGGCGGATGCGTTCGGCAGTGCGCCGGATATTTCCATCGACGTGGCGCTGATGGAAAAGTCCAGGCAAGTCGCCGTAGTGCCCTGTGACATTGGCTGGAGCGACATCGGTTCCTGGGAAGCCCTGCGCCAGCTCACCCCCAGCGACGCCCATGGCAACCAGATCAATGGCGAGGCGATCCTGCATGACGTGCACAACTGCTACATCGACTCGCCCAAGCGCGTGTTGGGCGCCGTGGGGGTGCGCGACCTGATCATCGTCGACACCCCCGACGCGCTGCTCATCGCCGACGCCCACCGCAGCCAGGATGTGCGCTACATCGTCGCCGAGCTCAAGCGCCAGAACCATCCGGCGTACAGCCTGCACCGCACCGTCACCCGGCCGTGGGGCACCTACACCGTGCTGGAGGAAAGCAGCCGCTTCAAGATCAAGCGCATCGTGGTCAAGCCCCTGGCCTCGCTGTCGTTGCAGATGCACCACCACCGCAGCGAACACTGGGTGGTGGTGAGCGGCGCGGCACAGATCACCAATGGCGACCGCGAGTTCCTGATCAACGCCAACGAGTCCACCTACATTCCGGCCGGGCACAAACACCGGCTGACCAACCCCGGCATCATCGACCTGGTGATGATCGAGGTGCAAAGCGGCGAGTACCTGGGCGAAGACGACATCGTGCGCTTCGACGACATCTACGGCCGCGCGCCGGGCGAGGTGAAAAAATGACATGCGCACTTCACTGATCATCCCCACCCGTAACGCCTCCAGCCACCTGGCACGCCTGCTGCCGGCGCTGAAGATGCAAACCCTGCAACCTGACGAAATGCTGGTGGTGGACAGCGCCTCCAGCGATGACACCGTGGCACGCTTTCGCGCGTTCGGTGCACGGGTCGAGGTGATCGACGCCCGTGACTTCAACCACGGCGGCACCCGGCGCTGGGCCAGCGAACAGGTGGGTGGCGACGCATTGATCGTGATGACCCAGGACGCCATCCCGGCGACGCCCGAGACCTTTGCCAACCTGCTCGATGAATTGCAGCAGGACCCGCTCAACGGCGTCGCCTACGGACGGCAATTGCCCCACCCCGACGCGGGCGTGCTGGGCGCGCAATCGCGGCACTTCAACTACCCGGAACACAGCCGCAGCAAAAGCCTGGCCGATGCACCGGAGCTTGGGATCAAGACCTGCTTCAGCTCCGACTCGTTTTCCGTGTACCGACGCAGCGTGCTGCAAGCAGTGGGTGGTTTCCCTGCCGACGTGATCGGCAGCGAAGACGCCTTTGTGGCCGCGCGCATGCTGCTCGAGGGCTACAAGGTGCGTTACGCCGCCACCGCGCTGGTGCATCACTCCCACGATTACAAACTCATGGACGAGTTTCACCGCTACTTCGACATTGGCGTGTTCTACGGCCGCGAGCCGTGGATCAAGCAAGCCTTTGGCGACGCGGGTGGCGAAGGCAAACGCTATGTGCTGGCCGAACTCGCGGCCCTGCGCAAAGCCGGCGCCTTGCACCGCGTGCCCGAAGTGCTGGTGCGCAGTGCGTTCAAATGGCTCGGTTACCGCCTGGGCCATCTTGAGCGCCGCCTGCCCCTGGCCATCAAGCGGCGCATCAGCATGTTTCCCGGTTATTGGAGGTGAGCAGCATGACCCACAGGAAGTCCCCCTTGATGAAGCGAAGCGTGCTCGTCCTGGCCATGCTGGCCCTGGCCGCCTGCAATACCCCGGCGCGCATCGAGCCACCGGACAGCAAGACCGTCGAGGACGGCAAGCGCGCCCTCGACCAATTGGCCCAACTGCCCCCGGCAGTGGAACGCATCCGTATCGGCGACCAGTTGCGCATCGTCCGCGATGCTGGCGAGATGCCGACACTGTCGGCGTTCAACGTCAGCACTATCTACGAGCTGACGCTGTACACGGTGCAGACCGACGGCAAGATCAACTACCCGTTCCTGGGGCCGATCCAGGTTGCCGGACGCCAGCCATCGGAGCTGGCCACCCAACTGACCCACGAGCTCGCGGCGACTTACCGCGAACCCCGGGTGACGGTGAACATCAACCAGGCGCCGGGCAACTCGGTGATCGTCGGCGGCGCGGTGAATAACCCGACGGCGGTGCAGATTGCCACGGCCAACACCCTGGAACAGGCGATTGTCGGCGCCGGCGGGGTCAGCCCGGCAGGCAACGCGAGCATGGTCGCGCTGCTGCGCGAAGATGCCCAGGGCGCCTATCGCGCCTACTTCCTGGACTTCAGCCAGCTCCTCAAGACCGGCGCCAACGGGCGCAAACCGGTGCACCTGCAACGCGGCGATGTGGTGTTCGTGCCCAAATCCAACGTGGGCGAGCGCATCCAGGGCGTGGATACCTACATGAACCAACTGATCCCGTTCACCAAGTCCATCGGGGTCGGCTACAACTACACGCGCACCAGCGGCGGCGGCAACTAAAGGAGCGACATCCCATGATCGAGATCCGTTCTTTTCGTGATCTGCTGCGCCTGTTCTTTATCTTCCGACACGAGTTCAAACTGGCCGCCATGGCGGCGCTGGTGATCATCCTGCTGGGGGCCTTCCTGCTGCCGGCCAAGTACGAATCCACGGCACGCCTGCTGGTCAAGCCGGGGCGCGATTCGACGCTGCCCATCGAAATCAGCAACCGCCAGGCGCTGGTCATGCCCAGCACCCAGCGCGACCCAATTGTCGATGAGGAGCGCCTGCTGACCGGGCGCCCGATTGTGCGCGCAGTGGCCGAGCACTACCTGGAAGTGATCAACAACGCGCCACCGCCGGAAGGCTTCTGGAAGCGCACCAAGTTCGCCATCAAGCGTGGCGTGGGCGCGGTGTTCGATGGTATTCGCGTGGTGCTGGAAACCGTCGGCGTGATTGAAAAAACCACCCCGGTGGAACGCCTGGCCGCCGGCCTTGAAAAAAGCTTCGAGGTGAGTCATGCCCCCGGCTCCACGGTGATGGACATCACCTTCACCTGGGGCAACCCGCAGATTGCCCAGGCGGTGGTCAAGGATTGGGTCGAGACCTATATCAACGAACGCACCCAGGCCCTGGGGCGCAAAAGCCTGTATGCCTTCTATGAAGGGCAGGTATCGAACAGCGCCACTGAGATCAAGCGCTACAAGGAACAGATCCTCACGCACCTGAACCAGATCGGCGCGGCGAGCATCACTGATCGCCTGGAAGACTTGTCCGAGCGCATCAACGTACTGCGTGGCGAAACGTTCAATACCACACGCCTGATCGCCTCCTCCGACAGCGCCATCCAGAGCACCCGCACCCAGCTCAAGAGCCAGCCCAAGGAAGTCACCACGGTGCGCCAGATCGCACTGAACCCTCAGCAGCAGGACTTGCGTCGCCTGCTGAACCAGAAGCTGCTGGAAAAGGCCGACATGATGCGCACCTACACGGACAACGCGCCGCCGGTCAAAGCCTTGGATGCGTCGATCCGTGCGATGCAGGCCCAGGTCGCCAATGAAAGCAACACCGTGCAAAGCTCGGAAAACCGTGCCCCCAACACCCTGGAAATCCACTTGCAGCGAGTGCTGCTGGATGAATCGAGCAACAACCTGGCGCTGCGTACCCAGCTGACTCAACAGCAAAAACAACTGGCCAACCTTGAAGCCCAGCGCAAGCAGGCCCTGGAGATTGAACCGGAGCTGACCCGCCTTGCCCGCGAGCTGAGCGCCACCGAACGCAACTACGCGCTGTACGTGGACAACCTGGAAAAATCGCGCATCGACCGTGAACTGGATAACAGCCAGATCAGCAACATCGCGGTGATCGAAGAAGCCACCCTGAACCCCGGCCGCATCTTCCCTAAAACCCTGGTGATGCTGGTGCTGGCGCTCCCGTTTGCGCTCGTCGTCGGCCTGCTGGTGATCTACCTGTGCTACCTGCTCGACCAGCGCATCCACGATGGCGGCCTGGCAGAACGCAAGTTCGGCTTGCCGCTGTGGACCACCCTGCCGGAGCTGGACACCAGCACCGCCCAAGGCACCAACGCGTTCAATGCGAGCATCTACCGCCTGTACGGTTTGCTGCAGTTGGACCGCATCGCCGAACAGGGCCTGACCCTTGGCCTGACCTCGGCGCGCCATGGTGAGGGCGTGACCTTCGTGGTGGAACAACTGCGCCAGTTGCTGCAGGAAAACGGCATCACGGTTCGCGTCGGCGGGGTTGCACCTGCGGCGCCGGGTGAAGTGGTGCTGCTGGACGCATCGGCGCTGCTGGATAACCGCGATGCGTTTATCAACCTGCGTCGCGCCGACCTGATCGGGCTGGTGGTGGAAGCGCAGAAGAGCACGGTGCCGGTGGTGGAGCACGCGCTGTCGATCCTCAACACGGCGTTCGGCAAGGTGGACGGCATCATCATCAACCGGCGCAAATTCGAAGTGCCGGCCAAGGTGCTTAAAACCATCGCCAAGTACCGGGGGGCGTTCTGATGCGTGTCGCCCTGCTCGCCCCGCTGCCACCGGAGAAAAATGGCATCGCCGACTACGCGAATCATTTCCGCACGGCCCTGGAACAACTGGGGGTGACGGTGCTGACGCCGTTGGCCGGTGTGGCGGGCAATAGCGAGGCGATCAAGCAGGCCGTCGGTGGGTTCGACTGGCACAGCGTGGACCTGGTCCACGCCGAGTTGGGCGGCGGACGGCTGGGGGAGTTCCTGGCACTGCGCGAGTTGCGCAAGGCCTACCCGGCGCTGCCCTTGACCGCCACGGTGCATGATCCCGAACGCATCGTCTGGCGGCGTGAGCGCTTGCCGTTCCCGTTGAACCTGATGGAGCGCTTGCCCAGCCCGTTGCCACAGGCGGCGGTGGTGCTGGCCGATCCGCTGACCTTGCGTGAAGAGCGCCAGGTCGCCGCCGGTTTGACGCGCTTGATCACCCTCACCCGCCTGGGCGCCGAGTGCCTGAGCCAACGCATGCAACTGCCGGCGGGTAAAGTGGCGGTGATCCACCATGCCAACCTGGCGATTCCATCGGCGCCGTTACCGCGCCTGGATACGCTGCACCTGCTGTACTTCGGTTTTATCTACCGGGGCAAAGGCATCGAAGACCTGTTGCAGGCCCTGGCCGGCGTGTTCAAGCAAGCCCCCGAATTGCGTGGCCGTGTGCGCCTGACCCTGGCCGGTGGCACCGCCGCCGAAATGGCGTTTGGCGCGGGCGGCAATTACCTGGAACAGTTGAACACGCAGATCGCCGAACTCGGCCTGGCCGATGCCATCGACTGGCGGCTGAACCTGCCGGCTGAAGAGATTGCCCAAACCATCCAGGCCCACCATGTGATGGTGCTGCCCTATCGCGAATCGAAAAAGCTCGGCCTGCTCGGGCGCCAGCGCGGGACCAGTGGCGCGCTGTCCTGGGCTGCCGCCTGCGGGCGCGGGGCGATCACGTCTGACGCTCGCGCGTTTGCCGAGGAAGTCGCCAGCGGCAATGGCGCCATCTACCCCGAAGGCGATGTGGCCGCGCTCAGCGCGCAACTGCTGCGCCTGGCACGCACGCCGCTGCTGGCCCGGGACTGGGCCGAACGCGCCGGCGAAATCGGCCGCGAGCGTTTGTGGCCGTTGACCGCGCAGACGTTCAAGACGCTGTTTGAACACGCCATCGAGGGCAGCCGCCATGGCGCGTAAACGCACTTACGTCGCCACCCTGGCCGTGGTCGCCGCCCTGGGCCTCACCGCGTTTTTGTGGGGGCGCCAGGCCGATGCCGAAAGCCATGTGCTCAAGGGCAACAAAACGCTGGTGTGGAAGGATTTCCTCGGGGTGAACGCGCAGTTCCTGTGGTTCGCCCCTGAGCGCTATCAAAAGCAGATCGACCGTCTCAAGGCGCTGGGCCTGGAGTGGGTACGCCTGGATTTGCATTGGGACCAGCTGGAACCGGTCGAAGGGCAGTACCAGGTTGCGACGCTGGATCAGTTGGTGGGCAAACTGCAGGACAACCAGCTCAAGTCCGTGTTCTACCTGGTCGGGTCGGCGCCGTTCGCCACCACTGCGCCGGTGGGCGCGCCCTATCAGGACCAGTACCCGCCGAAAGACCCGAACGTGTTCGCCAACCGCATGGCGCTGTTGGCCCAGCGCTACCCCAGTGTCGACGCCTGGCAGGTGTGGAACGAACCGAACCTGCTGGGCTTCTGGCGCCCGGTGGCCGACCCTGCCGGCTACGCCACGCTGCTGACCACCAGCGCCGCCGCGTTGCGCGCAATACACCCAAGCAAACCGGTGGTGGCCGCCGGCATGGCGTTCTTCAGCGAAATGCCCAACGGCCAGAACATGTTCGATGCCCTCGGCGCCTTGGGCGTGGCCAGCCTGAATACCGTCGTCTCGTACCACCCCTACACCCAATTGCCCGAAGGCAACGACCCGGCCAACCTGGACTTTATCGCCAGGACCACCGCCCTCAACCACGCCCTGCGCAGCGGCGGTGTGCAGGCCCTGTGGAGCACCGAATGGGGCTGGTCGACCTACACCGGTCCCAAAGACGCCCAGGACATCATCACCCCACAGGCCCAGGCCGATTACGTGGTGCGCCGCCTGGCGCTGATGAGTGCGCTGGATTACGACCGGATTTTCCTGTTTACCCTCAGCGACCTGGACCAGCGCGCCAGTGTGCGGGACCAGTCTTACGGTTTGCTCGACATCGACGCCAACCCCAAGCCGGTCTACACCGCGCTGAAAAATTTCCTCGACGTCAGTGGCCCGACGCTCATCCCCGGCGACCCGCCCGGCGCCGACCAGTTGCCCGACGGCCTGTTCAGCATCGGCTGGACCCGCGCCGACGGGCGCAAGCTATGGTTCTTCTGGTCGGCCGAGGGCGGCAAGGCACACTTGCCCGGCCTGGCCGGCGCCACGCTGTACGACCCGTTGCGCGGCACACAAACCCCGGTAACCGGTACCGACGGCCTGACCGTGCCGGTCAAAACGAACTTGCAAATCCTGTTATGGGACTGAGGCCTGCCATGCGCATTTTATGGATCCTGCCCTACTCGCCCTGGCCCGCCACCAGCGGCGGCAAGACGCGCCAGTTTCACCTGCTGCGCAGCCTGGCCGCGCGTGGGCATCGGATCACCTTGCTGTTGCATGACAAGCACCCGGTATCCCTCGCCGACCGCCAGGTACTGGAAGCAATTGTCGAACAGTTGATCATCCTGCCGCGCCGCCCGTTGCGCAGCCTCAAGACCCTGGTGGCGGGGCTGTTTGCCCCCTACCCGCTGCTGGCCAGTGTGAACGGCCTGTCGGGCGAGTTGCGGGACACCTTCAATGGCTTGCTGGGTGAACAGTGGGACGTGGTGCAGATCGAACACAGCTACAGTTTCCAGCCTTACGAAGAGGCACTGGCGCGTAAGTCCCAGCCCTTTGTGCTGACCGAACACAATGTGGAGTCGGCCCTGGGCGCGGCCACCTACGACCGTTTGCCGCGTTGGTCGCTGCCGTTCATTCGCTACGATCAATGGCGCTATACCCGCTGGGAACGCCGGGTGATGCGCCAAGCCACGCAGGTGGTGGCGGTCACTCAAAGCGATGCGCACATCCTGGAAAAGATCGCCGGCAAACCCGTGCCAGTGGTGGTCAATGGCGTGGACTGCGATCACTTCGCTGCGGCCCATCCCGACCCCTCGACATACCGTGTGCTGTTCCTCGGTAACTATGAATACGCGCCGAACGTGGACGCCATCGAATGGGCACTGGATGAAATCCTGCCCAAGGTCTGGGCGCGCTGTGCGGAGGCGCGCATGAGCGTATGCGGCTTCGGCATGCCCGGCAGTTGGCGCGAGCGTTGGAAAGACCCGCGTATTGAGTGGCAAGGCTTCGTGCCCAACCTGCTGGACCTGCAATCGAGCTGTTCGGTGTTCCTGGCGCCGTTGCGCCATGGCGGCGGCTCCAAGCTCAAGGTGCTCGAAGCCTTGGCCGCCGGCCTGCCACTGGCCAGCACCGAACAAGGCGTGTCGGGGCTGGACCTGGTGGAAGGCCTGGACTACCTCGGCGGGCAAAGCGCCGACGACTTGGCCGATGCCGTGGTGCGCCTGCTGCAATGTCCTGAGGCCGCTGCGGCCATGGGTGAGGCCGGCCGCGCCTATGTGCGCCGCGCCCATGACTGGAGCGTCGCCGCCAGCCAATTGGAGCAGGTGTACGCCACCCTCGTGCCGCTGAGTCAAAGGGAGCCCGCATGCGTATAGGCCTGGACTACCGCACCGTCGGCACCTCGCCGCAATCGGGCATCAGTCGCCAGGTGTATGCGCTGGAAAGCGCCCTGCGCGTCTTGCCGGGCATCGAGCTTGAGCGGTTTACCGTGGCGCCCCTGGGGGATGAGACCCGCTTGCAGGCCCATTGCCCGGCGTGGGGCTGTGCCAAGACCGCCATGCACCAGCCGCACCATCGCCTGCGTTTCGAGGCCGGTTTCCTGCCACGCGCCTTGCGTGAGCAGCACATCGACCTGTACATCAGCACCTTCAATATGGGCCTGCCGTTACCGCCCAAGCCGAAGGGTTTGCGCACGGTGGTGCTGCTGCATGACCTGTTCCAGATCACCCTGAACAACTACCACGCCAACCGCTTGAAGGCACTGATCTACAAGACCAGTGATCGCCTGTCGATTGCCTACGCGGTGCACAGCGCCGACCGTGTGTGGACGCCGTCGCAGTACAGCGCCGATGAAACCGCGCGGCTGTTTCCCAAAGCGGCGGGCAAGATTCGCGTGCTGCCCAACCAGGTCGACGGATTTGCCGAACTGGCGGCGGACCTGTCCGCACGCCAACTGCCGCAGCACTACTGGCTGCTGGTCGGCACCCGAGAGCTGCGCAAGAACGTGCCGTTTCTGGTGGACGCCTGGCAGCAGGCGCGGCGCCAATCCCCCAGCGTGCCGGAGTTGGTGCTGGTCGGTAGCCTTGATCATTTGCCTGAAGCCCAGCGCACGCTGCCGGGGATTCGTGCCTTGAGCGGTGTGTCGGATGCCGAGTTGCACGCCCTCTATCGTCAGGCTTCACGCCTGTGGCAACCGTCCTATGCCGAAGGCTTTGGTTTACCGGTGATTGAGGCCCTGAGCGTGGGCACGCCTGTGGCGGTGGCCAGCGGCACTTCGCTGGATGAAATCACCCCGCCGTCGGCCCCGCGCTTTTCGCCCACCGATGGCCCCGCACTGGTGCAATTGATGCTCAGCCTCGGCACGCAACCGGATGAAGAATCCGCCGAGCAACGGCAACTGTGGGCGCAACGTTTCAACCATCACGCTTATCGCCAGCGCCTGGCTGAACTGATCGAGGAAGTCAAGTGAGAGTGAACCTGGCAAGCCTCGTCGCGATCCTCTTCGGCCTGCTGTTTGGCGCGCTCGCCCTGCTGCTGTCGCCGGCCAAGGCGTTCCTCGCCGTGATCGGCCTGGCGGGGGCGGTGACCATCCTGCGCTTCCCGTTGTGGGGCCTGTTGCTGTTCGCCCTGATCGCCACATTCATGCCCTACTCGACCATCAACCTGGGGATCCGCAGTACGGTAAGCGAGGCGATCCTGGCCCTGACCTGGGGCGCGGTGCTGTGGCACCACTTCCTGGCCCGCCTGCCCGATACGCCAAGCCTGACCCGCCGTCCCACCGACCAGATGCTGCTGTGGCTGATGCTGTTCAGCGTGTTCCCGTTCATCGTCGGCCAAGTCACCATCCACGCCGACAGCAGCGGCGTGGCCAACTGGCTGCGCTGGTTGCTGAGCCTGTCGGCGGTGTTCCTCTGCGCCAGATTACTGGTGGACCGCAAGCAGCGCGAATCCTTGGTGATCGCCCTGTTGCTGGGCAGCCTGGCGATGCTGGTGATCTCGATTGCGGTGTTCGTGCGCACGCGCTCCGGGGCCGGCATTGCGCCGATTCTGGCGTTGTTCAACTACGGCAACTTCGACATGTTGAAATTCGGCCTGGAGGCCATGTCTTCGCGCATGGGTTCGCCGTGGATGCACCCGAATGCCATCGGCGGGATCATGGCATTGCTGCTGCCCCTGGCCTTCTGCTTCGGCATAACCGAGCAAGGCTGGAAGCGCGCACTGGGCCTGGGCGTCGCCTGCCTGGGCGCGGCCGCGTTGCTGTTGGCCAGCAGCCGCGGCGCGATGGTCAGCCTGGCGTTGGTGCTGCTGTGGATGGCCACGCGCCGCGTGCCCTACACCGGGCGCCTGCTGATGATCGGCGCGGCGTTGACGGTGGCGCTGGTGATGGCCTACCCACCGTTGCAGGAACGCCTGGCGACGATTTTCTCGTCGGACAACGCCAGTACCGAAGTACGGTTCGACGAGTACCGCATGTTCCCGCAGGCGGTGGTGTCTTATCCATTTGGCATCGGCTTCAAGGTTGACCCGCCGGTGCCCGGCACCGACCTGCTGGGTATCTCCAACCTGTGGCTGAACTTCATCTACAAGACCGGCATCGTCGGCATGCTGTTCTTTGTGGCGGTGACTGTGCGCTGGTGGCGTGAAGCGCGTCCGGAAAAAGGCCCGATCCGCCTGACCAAGGATAATGCCCTGTGGCTGGGCACCACCGGCGGGATTCTGTCGGCGCTGGTCAGCGGCCTGTTCGACCACTACTTCAGCTTTGCGGTGGTGATGGTGGCGTTGTTCTGGCTGATGGTGGGCATCAATGTGCTGGAGGCGCGGCGGTTGTTTCCGACGCGGCTGCCGCAGGTGAAGTCCGTGGCCTACCGCAAACCCCTGCTTGATGGGGCACGTCCCTGATGCTCGGCTCTGCCGCCTGGCTGACCCTGGCGACCCTGTTGGGCCTGTGCCTGGGGTTTGCCCGCGAGTGGTTGCTGGTGGCGGCCTGGGGCGCCGGAGAGCGCAGTGACGCCTTCCTGATCGCGCTGTTTTTGCCGGAAGCACTGCGCATGTCATTGGCTGGCGGTGTGCTGAGCGCCGCCGCGCTGCCGCTGTACCTGCAGCGCAAGGACGGCGAGCGCCTGAACTGGCTGGCGGTGTTGTTCCCGGCGTTGCTGCTGATCGCGCTGGTCACCAGCCTGCTGCTGACGCTGTTGGCACCGTGGCTGGTGCAAGTGCTCGGCCCGGGGTTGGCCGACACCGCCACGGCATTGGCCAGCCGTAACCTGCAGATCGTCGCCTGGTGTGTGCCGGGCTTGATGCTGCATGCACTGTTCAGCATTCCCTTGCAGGCCAGCGAACGTTTTGTCCTCGCGGGGCTGGGCTCGTTGCTGTTCAACCTGCCGCCGGTGGCTTACCTCGCCCTCGCGGGCACCGCCAGCCAACCGCACTCGCTGGCCCTGGCCTGCCTGGCCGGGAGCCTGTTGATGCCGCTGGCGCTGTTGCCCTCGGTGTGGCGCCAAGGCTGGCGGCCATGGCGCTGGCAACTGACCTTCGCGCCCTTGCGTGAGCTGGGCCAACGCATCGGCCCACTGTTATTGAGCAATGG
Source organism: Pseudomonas sp. B14(2022) (assembly GCF_012030485.1). NCBI lineage: Bacteria > Pseudomonadati > Pseudomonadota > Gammaproteobacteria > Pseudomonadales > Pseudomonadaceae > Pseudomonas > Pseudomonas sp. B14(2022). The sequence goes on along the minus strand of NZ_JAAUVM010000022.1, from coordinate 9,476 downwards.
CGCCAGCCAAGGGTTGGCGCTGATCGAGCGGCTGGTGGCGTCGCTGCTGGGCGAAGGCGCGGTGACCTGGGTCAACCTGGCGCGCAAGCTGATGAACCTGCCGCTGATTGCGCTGATGAGCCTCAACCAGGTGCTGCTGGGCATGATGAGCCGCCGCCAGGGAGATGAGCGCCTGGCCCTGCTCAAGCGCGGCGTGGAAACCGCCAGCGTGCTGACCTTGCCCGCCGGCGTCGGCCTGGTGGCTGCAGCCCCGAGCCTGGTGGCATTGCTGCTGCCCAAGCAATCGATGGATTCGCCGTTGCCGCTGCTGCTGGCCTGGTTTGCCGTGCCGTTGGTATTCGGCGCCTGGAACGCCTTGCTCGCACGCTATGCCTACGCCGCCGGCGATACGCGCCAGCCGCTGCGCTGCGAGTTGCTCGGCAGCCTGGTCAACGTGTTGCTGTTGGCCGCCCTGCCCTTTGTGTTCGGCCTGGCCGGTATCCCCTTGGCCGCACTGGCCGGCGTGATCTGCACCGCACTGTTGCTGATGCAGCGCCAGGCTTTGCTCGGCGCCCTGCCCTGGGCCCGGCATTGGCTGCTCAGTGCGCTGCTGATGGGGCTGGCGGCTCTGGTGCTGTTTGGTATTGAGGGCGTGTGGCGGCAACTGGGGCTGAGCACCCTGGCGGGCACCATGGTGTTGCTCGGGATGGGGCTGTGGCTCAAGCCGTGGCGCAAGGCATGACGCTTATTGTAGGCGCTGGCTTGCCAGCGCCTATAGGGGCGGTGGAGTTTATGGATCGGGAGCACTCAGGTGAAAAATCGCTGGATTCAAATGGATATCGCCAAAGGCATCGGCATCCTGGTGATCGTGTATGCCCACAGTTGGTTTGTCGCCACGTCCCTGGACCTGATGTACCCGATCCTGGCGTCGTTCGTGCTGCCGTTGTTCTTCTTTTTGTCGGGGGTGTTTTTCAAGCCTGAACAGCCGTTTGTCGAGATGGCGGTGCGCAAGGCGGATGGCCTGCTCAAGCCGTTTTTCTTCACCCTGCTGGTGTATGTGATCGTGCGCGATGTGCTGCGCGGCCAACCGCTGCTGCCGGACATTGGCGGCGTGCTGTACGCCTCGGTGGACACCATCCCGTGGCAGGCGCTGTGGTTTTTGCCGCACTTCTGGGTGGCGATCCTGTTCAGTTGGGCGGTACTGCGGCTGATCCAACGCCTGCCGCTGGCGGTGAGTTGCGCGGTGATGCTGGTGCCGCTGCTGATCGGCATCTGGATGCTGCCATTCTTCTGGCAATTGCCGATGACCTTCGGCGGGCAAACCTGGGTGCTGCCCGGCTTGCCGTTCAGCCTGGACATCACCCTGATCAGCAGCGCGTGTTTCGTCTACGGCTACCTGCTGCGGGACTGGTTGCGTACCCATGCGGGGTCACTGCTGACGCTGTTGGTTTCGGTGGTGCTGTTCGCGGCAGTGTTCATTTACAGCCACGACACCATGGACCTGGCACAACGTCGCTACGACCACTGGCTGTGGACCAGCCTGCTGGCGGTGATTGGGGTGTACCTGTGCTGGGCGTTGGCGCGGGTGCTGATGGCCTCGACGTTGATCACCCGGGCCATGACCTACATCGGCCAGTCGACGCTGATCCTGCTGATCTTCCATGGTGAGATCCAGCACAAGACGTTTGATTTGATGGAGCGTCTTGGGCTGCATGCGTTTGTCGCGGCATGTATTGGGTTTGTGGTGGCGGTGGTGGTGCCGTTGTTTATCGGGGAAGTGATCAAGCGAGTGGCGTTCCTGCGTTTTTTCTACTTTCCGTTTCCGGTGCGCAAGGCTGCCAAATAACGGTAGGAGCGAGGTTGCTCCTACCGTTATTTGGGTTCAGTCATCCAGTTGTTGTGCAGCGGGCTTGCCGGCATGTTTCGCAGGCTTGGCGCCCTTGGCCGGAGCCGGTGCAACGGGTTCTGGTTCCGGGGCGGCGACGGTTTCTTTCTCGGCCATCGGCATCTGGTCGATGGCACTGAAAAACTCCTTCAAATCGAGGGTATCCGGCGGTACGGTTTTCTCGACTTTCTTCTCGCCATCCTTGCCCACCAGGATCACTTTGGTGCCGCTGCCGGCACCCAGTTTGAGGGCGCGAATCAGCGCGTTGGTTTCAGGCGGCGTGAGCTTCTTGTTGTCTTTGGGGTCTTTGGCGAACTTCTCACCTTCGGCACCGATGCTGCCGAACTTCACGGTGTAGAACACCATGCTGCGCTCTTCAAAGGACTGCTTGGTGGCAGGCTCGTCCAGTTGTTTCTTGAGGGTCGCCAGTGTGTCGTTGCCGGAATCAAGCTCCACCACCACCAGTGGCCGGGCTTTGCCCAGGTCCTGCTTAAGCGGGTTGATATCATCAGCAGCCAACAGCGGCCCCGTAAAAGCCATCAAGGTAGCCAGGGTCAGCGACCGGATGAGCATGCGCACCTCCTTTGAATTCCATGCAGGGTTCTTGAGTTTCATGTCTGCGACAGTCAAATTCAAGGATGATTCCTACACCGCGTTCAGAAAGCGTAGGTCAGGACGCCCGCTACGCAAGGGGTTGGAGGAGACATCCGGCATTGTTTCCTTTGATTGCGGAAACATTACGAGACCTTCCAGTCCGGCCAATGCCGGGCAAACACAGGCGCCACGATAGGGTCGACATCCACTTGCGCGAGAGTCTGGGCAAAGCCAGGCGCCAGGGCGCTCAACGCTTCCCGTGCCTGATCCCAGCGCGACACCGCCGCCGCCATGATGCCCAGCGCATTCGGCTCGCCGTTGGGCGCAAACAACTGGCCGGCAAACTGTTCGGCAAACACCACCCAGGCCTGATGCAAATAGCGGCGCGTGCCCGCGACCAATTGCGCCTGCACCGCTTCATCGGCGTTGCCCAGCCAGCGTTGCGGGTAGTCGATGATGCCGATGGCCGAATAACAATTGGCCGCGATGTACACCAGGCCCCGGATGATCTGGGCACGGTCGCCGCCCAGCAGATGAGCGCCGGGAAACGCCAGGCCGAGGTGGATCAGGATGGCCGCGCTTTCGGTCAGCACCTGGCCATCAGGGGTGACCAGGGTGGGCACCTGTTTGAGCGGGTTGATACGGGCGAGCTCGTCGCTGCCCTCGCCGTCGGCCCAGGAGGCAGCGTCCACCCGTCGCCACGGCACCGCGCACCGCTGCAGGGCGATTTCGATCATGCAGGAGCCGGATTCGTCGATGCCAAAGAGCGTGTACATTGCCTTTCCTCCATTGGATGAATCAAGGATTTTAGAACAGGCCCATTTGCCCGCCGACCAGGGTGCTGAAATCGTCATTCACGAACGGCAGGATGGCATCCGCGACCGGTTGCAATTGCCGGGTGACGTAGTGGTCGTAATCAATCGGCGCCTGGCGTACTTCCAGCGGTTCGGGGCCGTTGACGCTGATCACGTAGCGGATCCAGCCGCCGCGCTGGTATTGGCGCGGGCGCCCCAGGCGGTCGTTGTATTCATCAGCGAGGCGCGCCGCGCGTACATGGGGCGGCACGTTGCGCTCGTAGTCGTCCAGCTGGCGGCGCAGGCGCTTGCGGTAGATCAGCAGCTCATCGAATTCGCCGCTCAAGGTCCGGCGCACGTAGTCGCGTATATAGTCCTGATGGGGCTGGCGGTGGAAGATGCGCTGATAGAGTTCCTGCTGGAATCGGCGGGCCAGGGGCGACCAGTCGCTGCGTACGGTCTCCAGGCCTTTGTAGATCATCTCTTCGCTGCCGTCGGCACGGGTGACCAGGCCGGCGTAGCGTTTTTTGCTGCCCTCCTCCGCGCCGCGAATGGTCGGCATCAGGAAGCGGCTGAAGTGGGTTTCGTATTGCAGCTCCAGGGCGCTTTGCAGGCCGAACGTGCTGTGCAGGTGCTCACGCCACCATGCGTTGACGTGTTTGACCAGCGCCTGGCCGATACGGCTGGCGTCTTCCTGGGAATGTGCACTGCCGAGCCACACGAAGGTGGAGTCGGTGTCGCCGTAGATCACCTCATAACCCTGGGCTTCAACCAGTTCGCGGGTCTGGCGCATGATCTGGTGGCCGCGCATCGTGATCGAGGAAGCCAGCCGTGTATCGAAGAAGCGGCAACCGCTGGAACCGAGCACGCCGTAGAAGGCGTTCATGATGATTTTCAGCGCCTGGGACAGTGGCGCGTTGTGCTCCCGCTTGGCCTCTTCACGGCCTTCGGAGACGCGCGCGACGATGGAGGGCAGGCAGTGCCGGGTGCGAGAAAAACGTGCGCCGCGAAAGCCTTCTACTGAGTCGCTGTCGTCGGGGTGCTTGAGGCCTTCGATCAGGCCCACCGGGTCGATCAGGAAGCTGCGGATGATCGACGGGTAGAGGCTTTTGTAATCGAGTACCAGCACCGACTCGTAGAGGCCGGGGCGCGAGTCCATGACAAACCCGCCGGGGCTGGCCTGGGGCGGTTTGTCGCCCAGGTTTGGCGCAACGAAGCCCTGGCGGTGCATAAGCGGCATGTACAGGTGGGTAAACGCCGCCACCGAGCCGCCGTTGCGGTCGGCTGGCAACCCGGTGACGCTGGCGCGTTCGAGCAGGAACTTGAGCAGTTCGGTCTTCTCGAAAATCCGCGTGACCAGCTCGCAATCCTTGAGGTTGTAGCGCGCCAGGGCAGGCTTGTCCTCGGCGAACATGCGGTTGATTTCGTCCATGCGTTGATACGGGGTGGAGATGTCCTTGCCCTCACCGAGCAGGGTTTGCGCGACGTTTTCCAGGCTGAAGGATTCGAAGCTCCAGGTGGCCGAACGCAAGGCCTCGATACCGTCGATAATCAGGCGCCCCGCGGCCGCGGCGAAGTAATGGTTGCGGCTGCCGTGCTCGCGCCAGGCCATGGGCTCATCGCCGCGGCCGAGCATCAGCGGCACATTGAGGCGCTGGGCATGTTCATGCAGGACGCGCAGGTCGAACTGCACCACATTCCAGCCGATGATTGCATCGGGGTCATGGGTGGCGAGCCATTGGTTAAGGCATTCGAGGAGTTGGGCGCGGGTGTCGCAGTAGTCGAGCTTGAAATCTACCGCGCCAGTCTTGTTCGGCGGGCCGAGCATGTACACCTGGCGTTCGCCGCAGCCTTCGAGGGCGATGGAATAGAGGTCGCCCTGGGCGGTGGTCTCGATATCCAGGGACACCAGCTTGAGCGGCGGGCGGTAGTCGGGCGCGGGCTTCATCTGCGCATCGCACAGGGCACCACTGGCATCGGGTGTACCGCCGAACCAGACCGGAGCGGTGATGAAACGCTCCATCATGTAGCGTTCGGGCGGGCGCACATCGGCTTCGTAGACGTCGACACCGGCGGCGCGCAGGCGTTTTTCTACGTCCATCAACTGGCGATGCTGGCGAGTGTAGAGGCCCAGAACCGGACGGTGATGGAAATCGCAGAGTTGCAGCGGGCGCAATTCGATATCGCGCTCGCCCTTGAGCAACCAATCCAGCGGCTTGCGATGGGCCTCGGGAATGAACATCACCGAGGTCTGCACGGGTAGGCGGATAAACCGTGGGCCGTGGTCTGTGGCCAACCAGAAACTGACCTCCGTGCCCGCCAGGGTATCGCGCCAATGCCGGGTCAGGACAAAACCCTGCTGTAAATCCACCGTACCGCACCTCAGGAATAGCTTTCAGGCGTTGATTCTACTCGGCATCCGCGCCATCGGTGTACGTTCCTTCCAGCTCAACGCCAGCGTGGACTGGGATGTACCCGTCCTGCAAGGGCGTGCCCCTCAACGGGCGCATGCTGCGCACCGGTGGCCAGTACGCGGTGCGGCCAACAACCTGAGCCTGCCGGCCTGGAGCCGCTTCGATAGAGGCGCGCGCGATACGTTCACGCTGGACCAGCGTGATGTGACACTCGGGGCCACTGTGGAAAACGTCGCCAACGAAAAATACTGGGAATCGGCTCAGGGCGGGGTCCTGAGCCAAGGCGATCCTCGCGCAGCCAAGTTGTCGGCGACGGTGGACTTCTAACGGCGGCGAAAGCGGGCAACAGTGGATGATGCCCGCTAACCGGCTCACGCCCTACGTGCTTTGCTCAAATAGTTTTCGATATTGCCCATCTGCTCGTCCCAGCCACGGGAATTCATCTTGAAGGCCTTTTGCCGACGAGCCTCCGGTACCGCGTCGAAACCGGATTCCACCACCCGTAGCAAAATGCCCGGCGCCCGATCCTCAATGGTGAATTCCACCAGTGTCGGTGTTTCCTTGTCGTAGTCGACGCCCTCCTCCACTGCGAAGGGGTGCCACCAGAAAGAGAACAGCGTCTGCGGCAGGATGCGTTCGATTCTGGCTTTCCAGATCACATGTTCGTAACCTGGGTAGGTAATCGGCGCCTCTATGGTTTCCCCTGCCACAAAGGCTTTGCCCTTAAGGGCGATGCCAAACCAATTACCAAATTGCTCGGCATTGGTGAGCGCTTCCCAGACCTGTTTACGTGAAGCGTTCAGCAGAACTTTTCGCTCGATGCGATCTAATACGTGCATAAGTCACCTCCTCCGTTGACAGTAGGCGACATCAAACAATGCGCAACCTCAGGTTGTAAGCAATCATGATGACCCCGTCCTTGAACCGGCAATACGTTTATGACTGACCCATTGAATGGAAGTTGCTTCTGCACAGGTGTTCGCTATCAAGTGGACCAGCTGGACATGCCGATCAGCCACTGCCACTGCTCGAGCTGCCGCAAAATACATGCGGCGCCGTTTGTCGCCACCGCTGGAGTAATGCGCGAACATTTTCGCTGGACGCGGGGGGAGGAACTATTGGCGTCCTTTGAATCTTCGCCGGGCAAGCTCAGGCATTTCTGCTCGCGCTGTGGCTCACATCTGATAGCGGAACGTGGGCATCAACCCCATGTGATCGTGCGGGTGGCGACGCTGGACGATGATCCGGGCGTCAGGCCCACCTCGCACATCTGGACGGCCCATGATGTGCCCTGGCTTGCTCATGAAGGCATAGAGCAATGGGACGAGTGGAAGACATGACTTAGACGTGCGGTTCACCTGGCGCTTTTGCCGGCGTCGCATATTGCGGCTTCAGGTGACCTTCCTTGTCAAGTAACCAGGCATCCATGATTTGCCGCACCACCGGACCCGCGACGCGGCCACCGGCCTCACCGTTTTCGATCATCACCGAAATAACGATTTTCGGGTGTTCGGCCGGGGCGAAGCCAACGAACAACGCGTTGTCACGGTGGCGCTCCAGGGTCTTCTCGCGGTTATAACGCTCGCCTTGCTTGATCGCAACCACTTGCGCGGTACCGCTCTTGCCGGCAATGCGATATTGCGCCCCTTGTGCGGCGGCCCGGGCGATACCTCGTGGGTCGTGCATCACCAGTTGCATGCCGTGGTTGACCTGCTCCCAATCACGCGGATCCTTGAGGACGACGTTGGGCATCGGGTTCTCGTCCACCGGCGGCTCGCCATTGATAGTCTTGGCCAGGTGCGGTCGATTCCACACGCCCTTGTTGGCGATCAACGCCGTGGCCTGGGCCAATTGCAGCGGTGTGACTTGCATGTAACCCTGGCCAATGCCGAGGATCACGGTTTCTCCTGGGAACCAGGGTTGGCGCCGTGTGGCGCGCTTCCAAGCCTGGGATGGCATCAAGCCAGCTGACTCTTCGAACATGTCCAGGGAGACTTTCTGGCCCAGGCCGAACTCGGCCAAGTAGTCGTGCAGGCGGTCAATGCCGAGCTTGTGAGCAAGGTCGTAAAAGTAAGTGTCATTGGAACGCATAATGGCAGCGTCCATGTCTACCCAGCCGTCGCCGCTGTGGTTCCAATTGCGGTATTTGTGGTCAAAGTCAGGGAGCTGGTAGTAACCAGGGTCGAACACACGTGTCTGTGCGGTGACGACTCCGCTGTCGAGGCCGGCGATAGCCACTTCCGGCTTGATGGTCGAACCCGGCGCGTAGAGCCCCCGCAATACGCGGTTGAACAGCGGCCGGTCGATGGAGTCGTGCAACGCGGCATATTCCTTAAAACTGATGCCGGTGACGAACAGGTTCGGGTCAAAACTCGGCTTGCTGACCATGGCCAGCACTTCGCCGGTTTGCGGATCAAGGGCAACCACCGAACCACGGCGATCGCCCAAGGCCTCTTCCGCAGCTTCCTGGAGCTTCACGTCGAGGCTCAGGACGATATTTTTGCCGGGGATAGGGTCGGTGTGCTTGAGCACACGCAGTACGCGGCCCTGGGCATTGGTCTCGACCTCTTCGTAGCCGACATGACCATGCAGTTCGGATTCGTAGAAACGCTCGATACCGGTTTTGCCGATGGACTGTGTGCCACGGTATTCCACCGAATCAAGGGCTTTGGATTCTTTCTCATTGATCCGTCCCACATAGCCGATGGAGTGGGCAAAGTGCGCACCCAGCGGGTAGTGACGGACGAATTGCGGTTCTACGTCTACCCCTGGCAGGCGGAACTCATTCACCGCCAGCAATGCAATTTGCTCTTCGGTCAACTCGTAAAACAACGTCACAGGAACGAACGGGTGGCGTGCCTGCTTCAGGGCCTTGTCGAACAGCGCACGGTCTTCGACAGGCAGGTGCAGCAAGTTGACGATAGCGTCGAGTTCACCCTTGAGGTCGGTGGTGCGCTCGCGAGTGATGGTCAGATTGTAGCTGGGTCGGTTATCAGCCAGCACCACGCCATTACGGTCATAGATAAGGCCGCGCGTCGGAGTGATGGGCAGCACGTGGACGCGGTTGTTCTCAGAAATCGTGGAATGGTAATCGAACTGTACGACTTGAAGGAAATACATACGCCCCACCAGGGCACACGTAATGCCTATCACCAACAACGCACAAGCGAGCAGGCGCTTGTTGACTAGGCGGTTCTCTTTTTCGTGATCTTTAATCGGTATCGGTGCGGGCATTTCTACAGCATCTCGTTGAAGAAGGTCGACGCCGCGTCCTGCGATGAAAGATCAGTCCTTGAGAAATGTGCTGCACCATACCAAAAATGCAGAAACACTTTGCATTGAATTCCCCAACGGCACTCTGAAGTGAGTTCCATCTCGACGGGTACGGTGATACGGCAGCCGCCCTTGAGGATATTCAACAGCTCACTCGGCTAGGCGTGCGCACTTTTCGACCGCCCAAAACAAAACCCCATCTGCTTTCGCAAATGGGGTTTCGGAATTTAATCTTGACGATGACCTACTCTCACATGGGGAAACCCCACACTACCATCGGCGATGCATCGTTTCACTGCTGAGTTCGGGATGGGATCAGGTGGTTCCAATGCTCTATGGTCGTCAAGAAATTCGGGTACTGAGCCGTGACCAGTTGGCCTCGCTTCAGCAAATTGGGTATGTGACAGCTTTCGGTGTTTTGTGAGCATCGAACTTTCGGTTCATTGCGTCTTCACACACCGCAATCTGATGCTCTTTCGAGTAGTCAAATTGCTTGGGTGTTATATGGTCAAGCCTCACGGGCAATTAGTATTGGTT
>NZ_JAAUVM010000021.1:0-125383 GCF_012030485.1 Pseudomonas sp. B14(2022) | reverse complement strand
GTCCATAGGTTTCAGCTCTCTCCAGGGCATGGTCAGATCCTCGCGAAATCGACCCTGCCAGTTAAAAACTGTTACCTATGTGTGTGAACTGATTTGTAACCCATGTGGGTGAGTCATACCGGCGAAGCGTTTTTGGTTACTTTTGGCGCTCTTCCAAAAGTGACCCGCCGTAAGGGCGGAACCATAGGTAGCCGTGACCGCAGCAACGGATATGTACTCACCCAAACCCAGCGGAGATTAAAGCCCTTCCAACTCCGCCATCAAATCACTCAACCGATCCACCTTCTCCGCACTGATCTCATTAGCCGCCAGCCCCTCGATGTACTCGGCCAATTCCGCCACCGTGCTGCACTCGAACATCGCCCGCAGCGGCACGTCCCGTTGCAAGGTCTTCTGCACGCGCGAGGCAATCTGCGTGGCCAGCAACGAGTGGCCGCCCAGTTCGAAGAAGTTGTCCTGCACGCCGACCCTTTCGACTTTCAGCACCTCGGCCCAGATCGCGGCCAGGGTGTTTTCCAGTTCGTTGCGCGGCGCCAGGTAGTCCTGGCTGTGCAACTGCCCAATCTCCAGTTCCGGCAGGGCCTTGCGGTCGAGTTTGCCGTTGGCGTTGAGCGGCAGGCGCTCGAGCCATAGCCAGTGCAGGGGCACCATGTATTCCGGCAGTTCGGCGCGCAGGCGTTGCTTGATGCGGTCCAGGCGTTCGCTTGTATTGAGGGCTTCGTCGGCGGCCACCAGGTAACCCACCAGATGCTTGCCGTTGGCGCCTTCGTGCACGCCCACTGCCGCATCGCGGAGCTCCGGTTGTTCGTGCAGGCGCGCTTCGATTTCACCCAGTTCGATGCGGTAGCCGCGAATCTTCACCTGATGGTCGATACGTCCGACGTACTCCAGCACGCCATCGCTGCGCCGCCGTGCCAGGTCGCCGGTGCGGTACAGGCGCTCACCCGGTGCGCCGAAAGGGTTCGGCACAAACACCTGGGCGGTGCGCAGCGGATCGCTGACATATCCGCGGCCCACACCGGTGCCGGCCACACACAGCTCACCGACCGCCCCTTGGGGCACCAATTCCAGCGCGCCATCCACTACGTACAAACGGTTATTGTCCGTCGGCGTACCAATCGGCAGGTAAGTGCCACGGGTGGACGCCGGATCGACGCGGAAGAACGCCACATCGTCCGAACATTCCGCCGGGCCGTAGGCGTTGACCAGGCCGATATCCGGGTAACGCAACAACCACTGGTGCGCCAGCTCCGGCGGCATCGCTTCACCGGTCGGCAGCATCCAGCGCAAACCGTCCAGGCTGATGCGATCCTGGGCGAGCATGCCCTGGATCAGCGACGGCACGCTTTCCAGCACAGTGATGCCGTGTGCTTGGACGTGCGCCAGCAAGCCCTGCGGATCGTGGGCGATGCTGTTCGGCACAATATCCACCCGCGCACCGAACAGCGGCGCGGCGAGGAATTGCCACACGGAAATATCGAAGCTTTGCGAGGCCGTCTGGGCGATCACATCCGCTGGCGTCAGGTCCATATACGGCACCTTGCTCAATTGGTTGTTGAGCATGCCGCGCTGTTCGACCATTACGCCTTTGGGCAGGCCGGTGGAGCCCGAGGTGTAGATCACGTAGGCGAGGTTATCCGGGCCGCTGTAGATGCCCGGATTTTCCCCACGGGCAGGCACTTCGTCCCACACCAGCAACTGGCAGTCGACGCCGTCCAGCAGCTCGATGGCCTGCTCGCGACACGCCTCGGTGCATACCAGCAGCGGCGTGCGGCTCATATCGATGATGCGGCTCAGGCGCTGGCTCGGCAGGCCCGGGTCCAACGGCAGGTAACCGGCGCCGGCCTTGAAGCTGCCGATGATCATGCCCAGCAGGTCCAGGTTACGCTCGGCCAGCAACGCCACCGGTTGGTCCAGGCCGACGCCTGCCGCAATCAGCGCATGACCCAGGCCGTTACTGCGGCGGTTCAACTCGTCATAGGTCCATTGCTGGTCCAGGCAGCTGGCGGCGATACGCTGCGGATCCGCGCTCACCTGGGCTTCGAACAACTCGACATAGCTGCGCTCCAGCGGGTAGGCGTGTTCGCTCTGGTTGCAGCCGTCCAACAGGAACGCGCGCTCCTGCTCGCCCATCAGCGGCAGGTCGGCCATATCACCGTGGAAGCCCTGCACCAGCGCCAGCAGCAGGCGCTTGAATTCGCCAAGCATGCCTTGCACGGTGGTTTCGTCGAAGTAACGCTGGTCGTAGGACAGGTGCAGGCCGAGGTCATCCCCCGGATAGCACACGGCAGTCAGCGGGAAGTTGGTGTGGGTGCGGCCGGAGTCCGAGGTGGCATTCAGGCTGTGGGCGCGGTCCAGTACCGAGACTTCCACCGGGGCGTTTTCGAACACGAACAGGCTGTCGAACAGCGGCTGGCCCTTGGGCAACTCGCTGTGTTCCTGGATCGTCACCAGCGGCAGGTATTCGTACTCTCGCAGTTGCATATTGCTGTCGAGCAACGCACTCAACCACTGGCGTACGCTGCAGCGCTGGTCGTCCTCGGGCAGCTTCACCCGCAGCGCGATGCTGTTGATAAACAGGCCGACGGTACGTTGCATCTCGGGCATTTCCACCGGGCGCCCGGCCACGGTGACGCCGAACAGCACGTCACGGTCGCCGCTCAAGCGCCGCAGCACCAGCGCCCACGCCGCCTGGGCAAAGGTGTTGACGGTGAGTTGATGGGCCTGGGCCAGTTCGCGCAGTTGCGCACCGTCACGGGCGTCGAGCCGGGTGTAGCAGTCGCCCACCACCATGCCGCCGCTGTGGCCGGCATGTTCGCGCAGGAACGGCCGGTCGCTCGGGATCGGCGTCGTGCGCTCGAACCCTTGCAGGTTCTGCTGCCACCACTGGCGTGCTTCGGCGAGGTTCTGGCGTTGCAGCCAGGCGATGTAGTCGCGGTAGCGCGGCGGCGTAGCCAGTTGTGCCTCGCGGCCTTCGCCGAGGGCCATGTAAATATCAAAGAAGTCATTCATCAGCAGCGAACGGCACCAGGCATCGATCAGGATGTGGTGGTTGCTCATCATGAACCAGTAGCGCGCTTCGCCGACGCGGATCAGGCGCAGGTGGAACGGCGCCTGGTTGAGCAGATCGAAACCGGCTTCGCGCTCGGCCTTGAGCAGCGCTTGCAGGCGCGGTTCCTGTTCGCTTTCCGGATCGGCACTCCAGTCCAGGTACTCAATCGGCGTGCTACCCGGCTTGTGAATCACTTGCAGCATGTCTTCACCGACGTTCCAGCAGAACGAGGCGCGCAAGGCTTCGTGGCGGGCGATCACCGCTTGCCAGGCCTGGGCGAAACGCTCGGGGTCGAGGGCACTGTTGATGCGGTAGCGGTCCTGCATGTAGTAGAGGCCGGTGCCCGGTTCGAGCAGGGTGTGCAGCAGCAGGCCTTCTTGCATCGGGGTCAGCGGGTACACGTCTTCGATGGCGCTGGCCGGTACCGGCAAGGCATCCAGTTGCGACTGGGTCAGGCGGGCCAGGGGGAAGTCGGACGGCGTGAGGCCGCCGGCGTTGTCCTCCAGGCAATGGGCGACCAACGCTTGCAGTTCGGCCAGGTAGGCCTGCGCCAGATCCTGGATGGTCTGCTGGTCGTGGCGTTCGCGGCTGAAGGTCCAGCGCAGCACCAATTCGCCGCCGTACACCTGGCTGTCGACGCTCAGCTCGTTGGGCAGCGGCGCGTCCGGGTCATGGGCCAGGCCCGCCGATTCGTCCAGCGGATGGAACAGCGCATCGGCGCCGAAGCTCTGGTCGAACTGGCCGAGGTAGTTGAAGGTGATCTGCGCGCTTGGCAGCGCGGCCATGCTTTGTTTGCACGCGTCGTCCGCCAGGTAGCGCAGCACGCCATAACCCAGGCCTTTATGGGGCACAGCACGCAGCTGTTCCTTGATCGCCTTGATCGAGTCGCCCTGCCTCACGTGCGGGGTCAAGCGTAGCGGGTAAGCGCTGGTAAACCAGCCGACGCTGCGGGTCAGGTCGACTTCATCGAACAGGCTTTCGCGGCCATGGCCTTCCAGTTGGATCAACGCCGAATCATGCCCGCTCCAGCGGCACAGCACACGTGCCAGGGCAGTCAGCAGCAGGTCGTTGACCTGGGTGCGGTAGGCGCTTGGCGCCTGTTGCAGCAACTGGCGGGTGTGTTCGGCATCCAGGCGCACGCTGACCGTATCGGCATCGCGATTGCGCCGCGAACCGTGCGGGCGGGCCACGGGAAATACCGCGTCAGGACCGGCTAACCGCTCCTGCCACACGCTCAACTCTTCACGCAGGGATTCGCTGCCGGCATACGCCTGCAAGCGGGCGGCCCAGTCACGCAGGGCGCTGGTCTTGGCCGGCAGGCTGACGGACTGGCCGTCGCTGAGCTGGCGGTAAACGTTTTGCAGGTCTTCGAGCAACACGCGCCACGACACACCGTCCACCACCAGGTGATGGATCGCGATCAGCAAGCGTTGCTGACCTTGCGGCCCATCCACCAGCAAGGCGCGCAACAGCGGGCCGTGTTCCAGGTCGAGGCTGCGCTGGGTGTCGGTGAACAGCGCGGTGCACTGCGCCATATCGCGCACTTGCGCCTGCATCAGCACGCCGCCCTGGGGCACGGCCAAGTGTTCGGCATGCCATTGCGCATCGCGCCGGGTGAAGCTCAGGCGCAAGGCGTCGTGGTGTTCCAGTACCGCCAGCAGCGCTTGCTCCAGGCGATGAGGGTCGAGCAGTTGCAGCGGTTTGAGCACCAGCGCCTGGTTCCAGTGCTGACGCGCAGGAATATCGGTGTCGAAGAACCAGTGCTGGATCGGCGTGAGGCCCGAGCGGCCGGTGAGCACGCCTTGCTCGGCGATGATCTGCTCGGCGCGCGTGGCGACCGCGGCCAGGGTTTGCACGGTCTGGTGCTGGAACAGGTCGCGGGGGCTGAAATGAATCCCCGCCTGCCGTGCGCGGCTGACCACCTGGATCGACAGGATCGAATCGCCGCCCAGTTCAAAGAAGTTATCGTCGAGGCCGACTTGCTGCACGTTCAACACCGCGCACCAGATCGACGCCAAGGTGCTTTCCAGCTCGTTGCGCGGCGCCACGTAGTGTTGGCGATTGGCCTCGGGGTCGGGTTGCGGCAAGGCGCGGCGGTCGAGCTTGCCGTTGGCGGTGAGCGGCATGCTGTCGAGGACGATCAGGTGCGCGGGCACCATGTAGTCCGGCAGTTGTGCCTTGAGATGGGCCTTGAGCGCGTCACGCAAGGTGGCGTGGTCGGCGTCGCTGACCAGGTACGCCACCAGCTGCTTGCCACTCGGCGAATCCAGCGCCAGCACCACCGCTTCACGTACGGCGGCGTGCTCCAGCAGGCGGGTTTCGATCTCGCCCAGCTCGATCCGGAAACCGCGAATCTTCACCTGATGGTCGATGCGCCCCAGGTACTCCACCAGGCCATCGGCGCGTTGGCGCACCAGGTCGCCGGTGCGATACAGGCGACCGCCAGCGGCGGCAAACGGGTCGGCGACAAACCGCTCGGCCGTCATCCCCGGACGTTCGTGGTAACCCTGGGCCAGACCGGCGCCGCCGACATACAACTCGCCGGTCGCGCCTTGCGGTACCAGTGCCAGGTCGGCGTCGAGAATGTAGGCCACGCGGTCGCCGATGATGCTGCCGATCGGCACACTGGCGGCGCCCTCCTCCAGTTGCTGCGGCGCGAGGCTGGCCAGGGGCATGACCACGGTTTCGGTCGGGCCGTAGGCGTTGAAAAACACCTCGGGCTGGAACGCCGCACGGATACGCTGCACGTGTTCGCCGGTCAGCGCTTCGCCGCCGGTGATGCACATGCGCACCGGCAAGGTCTGCTGCTGGGTCGCCAGCCACTGCGCCAACTGGCTGCCGTAGCTCGGGGTAAAACCGAGGATGTTGATGCGATGGGTACGAATCAGCCCGCAGATTTCCTCGGCATCCCACTGGCCCTGGGCGCGCAGGACCACCTGCGCACCGCTGAGCAGCGGCACCAGCAAACGCTCGGTGGCGGCGTCGAAGTTGATCGAATAAAAGTGCAGCTCGCAATCGTCCGGGCGCATGCCGAAGCGCTCGATCACGGCCTGGCAATGCATGGCGATTTCACCGTGGGACACCACCACGCCCTTGGGTTTACCGGTGGAGCCGGAGGTGTAGATCAGGTAGGCCTGATGCTGCGGCACGCTGATAAACGGCAGCTCGCCGACGGGGTAATTCGCCAGCACCGGCAAGTCATCTTCCAGGCACCAGCAGGCCACGGTCGCCGGCAATTCGCCGAGGGCTTCGAACATCGCCGCATCACTGAGCAACAGGCCGATGCCACTGTCTTCGATCATGTAGTGCAGGCGGTCCAGCGGGTATTCCGGGTCCAGCGGCACATAGGCGCCACCGGCCTTGAGGATCGCCAGCAGGCCGATGACCATTTCCAGCGAGCGCGGCAGCGCCAGGCCGACACGCACCTGCGGGCCGACGCCGCGCTCGCGCAGCATCCACGCCAGGCGGTTGGCGCGGGCGTCCAGTTCGGCATAAGTGAGGGTGACACCGGCAAAGGTCAGCGCCGGGGCCTGCGCACGCTTGAGCGCCTGCTGGCTGAACAGTTGATGGATGCACTGGTCGAGGCGATGCTCGCCGGCTTCCACGCCCAGGCTGTCCTGCAACGCACGTTGCTCGGTGGCGCTCAGCAACGGCAGTTCGCTGAGGCATTGTTGCGGGTTGGCGATCAACGCTTCGAGCAGGTTACGCCAATGCTCGGCCATGCGCGCAATGCGTGGTTCATCGAACAAATCAGTGCTGTAGGTCAGGCAGCAACCCAGGCGATGATCGAGGTCGGTGACTTCCAGGTTGAGGTCGAACTTGGTCGCGCGGGCATCGTTGGCCAGGTAGTCGACGGTCATGCCGGCCAGTTGGCGGCTCTGCTGGAATTCCCAGCGCTGCACGTTGCACATCACCTGGAACAGCGGGTTGTACGCCGCGCTGCGTGGCGGTTGCAGGGCTTCCACCAGATGGTCGAACGGCAGGTCCTGATGGGACTGGCCTTCGATCACGGTGTGGCGGACCTGCTCGAACAGCTCGGCAACATTCATCTGCCCAGTGAGCTGGCAACGCAGCACCTGGGTGTTGAGGAACGCCCCGATCAGCCCCTCGCTTTCCGGGCGAATGCGGTTGGCCACCGGCGCGCCGATGCGCAGGTCGGTCTGGCCGCTGTAGCGGTAGAGCAACACCGCCAGGGTGGCCGTCATGGTCATGAACAGGGTCAGGCCACGTTCGGCGTTGAAGGCACGCACACGAGCGCCGAGATCGTCGCTGAGGTCGAAGCGGTACAGCTCGCCCCGGTGACTTTGCACCGGTGGCCGCGGACGGTCGCCGGGCAATTCGAGCAACGGGTGTTCGCTGCCCAGTTGCGCGGTCCAGTAATCCAGCTGGCGTTGGCGCTCGCCAGACTCCAACCATTGGCGTTGCCACACGCTGTAGTCCAGGTACTGCACCGGCAACGGCGCCAGCGGTGACAGGCGCTCATCGATAAACGCTTCGTACAGCGCGCTGAGTTCACGGGCAAAGATGTCCATGGCCCAGCCTTCGGTGACGATATGGTGCAGGGTCAGCACCAGGTAGTGTTCCTGCTCACCGGCCTTGACCAGGCATGCGCGCAGCAGCGGCCCGGTCTCCAGGTTGAACGGCGTGTGGGCTTCAACATCGGCCAGTTGCTGCAGACGCTGCTCACGTGCGCTTTCGTCCAGTGCAGAAATATCCTGCCAATCCATGCGCAGGCCGGTCTGCGCCGAGACCTTTTGACAGGCCACGCCGTCGACGCTCGGAAAGGTGGTGCGCAGGGTTTCGTGGCGCAGGATCAATGCCTGCAACGCCGCTTCGAAACGCGCCACATCCAGCACACCGCGCAGGCGCGCCATGCCGCCGACGTTGTAGGCCGGACTGTCCGGTTCCATCTGCCACAGGAACCACATGCGCTGCTGGGAATACGACAACGGCACCGGCACGCTGCGGTCGACGGTGGCGATTGCGGTTTGCTGGTTGCGTTGGCCGCTGGCCTGGATCAGGCCGACTTGCTCGGCAAAAGCGCCCAGCTCGCTGGCTTCGAACAAGGTGCGCAACGGCAGTTCGACGTCGCAGGCCTGGCGGGTGCGGGAGATGATTTGCGTGGCCAGCAACGAGTGGCCGCCGAGGGCGAAAAAGTCATCGCGCAGGCCGATACGGGGCACGCCCAGCACTTCACGCCAGATCGCTGCAACCTGCTGCTGCAAGGGTGTTTCGGGCTCGACGTGTTCGCGGGTTTGCCACACCGGCGCCGGCAACGCGCGACGGTCGAGCTTGCCGCTGGGGCTCAGCGGCATCGCGTCCAGGCGCATCAGTTGCGCGGGCACCATGTACTCCGGCAACTCGGCGGCCAGAGCGGCTTTTACGTCCTGTTCGTCCAGCGCGGTATGGGCGGTGTAGTAACCGATCAACTGCGCGTCACGCACCAGCACCACGGCCTGGGCGATGCCGTTCAGGGCCAGCAGGCGCGCTTCGATTTCTTCCGGTTCCACCCGGAAGCCACGCAGCTTGACCTGCTGGTCGAGACGGCCGAGGTATTCAAGCAGGCCATCCGCGCTCCAGCGTGCGCGGTCACCGGTGCGATACAGGCGCGCGCCGGCCTCGCCCAGCGGGTCGGCAACAAAGCGCTCGGCGGTCAAACCGGCACGCCCAAGGTAACCGCGCGCCAGGCCGATGCCACCAATGCACAGTTCACCCGGCACACCGGCCGGCAACGGGTTGAGCTGCTCGTCCAGCACGCGGCAGATCACATTGCCTAGCGGCCGGCCAATCGGCGAGCGCTCGCCATCCTCGGCAGTGCAATGCCAGTGGGTAACGTTGATCGCCGTCTCGGTCGGGCCATAGCGGTTGTGCAATTGCACCGCCGGCAACTGCGCCAATACGCGATTGCGCAACTCGGCGGGCAAGGCCTCGCCACCGGAGAACAGGCGACGCAGGCTGGTGCACTCGGCCACCAGCGGTTCGTCGATAAACAGCTGCAACAGCGGCGGCACAAAGTGCAGCGTGGTCACGCCGTACGCCTGCACCAACTGCGCAATGCGGTGCGGGTCGCGATGCTCGCCAGGACCGGCCAGCACCAGGCGGCAGCCGGTGATCAGCGGCCAGAAGCACTCCCACACCGACACGTCGAAACTGATCGGTGCCTTTTGCATCAGCACGTCGCTGTCATTCAGTTGATAGGTAGCCTGCATCCACTGCAAGCGCTCGGCCAGCGCCGCGTGGGTATTGCCCACGCCCTTGGGCTGGCCGGTGGAGCCGGAGGTGTAGATCACATAGGCGAGGTTGTCGCCGTGCAGGTGCAGGCCCGGTGGCTGAGTCGGCCAACCGTCGAGGTGCAGGGTGTCCATGGCAATCACGCACACGCCTTCGGCACTCGGCACGCGGTCCAGCAACGCGGTCTGGGTCAGCAGCAGGTGCACGCCGCTGTCCTTGAGCATGTAGGCCAGGCGCTCGGCAGGGTAATCCGGGTCCAGCGGCACATAGGCGCCACCGGCCTTGATGATCGCCAGCAGGCCGACCAGCAACTGCGGCGAACGCTCGGCGGCGATGGCCACGCACACGTCCGGGCCGACACCTTTGTCACGCAGGTAATGGGCCAGGCGGTTGGCCTGGGTGTGCAGTTGGGCGAAGGTCAGGCTGCCGTCCTGCCAGACCAGCGCGGTGGCGTCCGAGGTGTGTTGGTTGAGCAGTTCGGGCAGCCAGTGTTGAGCCGGTGCGCACGGCGCCTGGCTCCACGCTGGCTGTTCGTCCTGCTGCATCAGCTGGAGGTCGCCGATGGCCTGTTGCGGTTGTTCGCACACGGCCTGCAGCAGGTGAATGAAGTGCTCGGCCAGGCGCTGGATGGTCGCGCTGTCGAACAGTTCATCGGCGTAGTCGAAGGACAGGCTCAAACGCCCGTTGCGGTCTTCTTCGCTGTGCAGTTGCAGGTCGAACTTGGCTTCGCGGCTGTGCCAGGGCAGCTCATCGGCGAGCATGCCCGGCAGGCGGCGCAAGGCGCTGAGGTCACGTTGCTGGTGGTTGAACATGACCTGGAACAGGCCCTGTTCGCGGGCTTGCGGGAAGGCTTCCAGCAGTTGCTCGAACGGCAGGTCCTGGTGGGCCTGGGCGCCCAGTGCAGTCTCGCGGGTGGCGGCCAGCAGCTCAGTGAAAGGCAAGCGTCCGTCCAGCTCGGCACGCAGCACCAGGGTGTTGATAAAGAAGCCGATCAGGCCCTGGGTTTCCTGGCGCGGGCGGTTGGCATTGGGCACGCCGATGCGGATATCGCGCTGGCCGCTGTAGCGGTAGAGCAAGGTCTGGAACGCCGCCAGCAACAGCATGAACGGCGTGGACTCGTTGGCCTGGGCAGTCTGGCGAATCGCTTCGCTGAGGCTGACACTCAGGCGCGCACTATGGCGCGACGCACTGTGGCGTTGCCGGGCCGCACGCGGGTGGTCGGTGGCCAGGCTCAGGGTCGGGTGCTCGTCCCCCAGTTGGGCTTTCCAGTACGCCAGTTGGCGCTGGCCTTCACCGTCGGCCAGCCATTGGCGCTGCCAGCTGCCGTAGTCGGCGTACTGCAAGGCCAGTGACGGCAACGTCAGGGCCTGGCCCTGGCGTGCGGCGGCGTACAGACGCGAGAACTCGTCGATGAGGATATTCAACGACCAGCCGTCCGCGATGATGTGGTGCAGGGTCACCAGCAACTGGTGATCCTCATCGTCCAGGCGCACCAGGGTCACCCACAGCAGCGGGCCTTTTTCCAGGTCGAACTGGGTGCGGGCTTCGTCCTCGCGGATCTGTTGCGCGCGGGCTTCACGCTCGGCGGCGGGCAAATCACTGAGGTCGATGATTTGCAGGTCGAAATCGCTGTGGGCATCCACACGCTGGAAGGCCTGGCCATCACGTTCATAGAAGCGCGTGCGCAGGGCCTCGTGACGCTGGATCAGGTGCTGGAAGCTTGAGCGCACCGCCTCTTCATCCAGTTCGCCACGCAAACGCAGGGCGCCGGGGATGGTGTAGGCGCTGCTTTGTGGGTCCAGTTGCCAGGTGATCCAAAGGCGGTTCTGGGCCAGGGATTGCGGCAGCTCTTCCTGGCGTGACAAGGCATGAATAGCACCTTGGGCGATGCCGCCGTCCTGTTGCAGTTGCGCCACGTTGGCAGCAAATGCAGACAGCGTCGGCGCCTCGAACAGCAGGCGCAGGTTCAGCTCCAGGCCGAGGGTTTCGCGCAGGCGCGCGACCACTTGGGTGGCGGTGATGGAGTTGCCGCCGAGCAGAAAGAAGTGATCGTCGGCCGCCACCGTGGCGACCTGCAACTGCTCGCACCAGATCGCCCCGATCTGGCTTTGCAGTTCGGATTCCAGCGCAACAGCGCTTGCCTGCGCGTGCAGATCGGGGAACTGCGCGTAGCAGTCGAGGCTGCCGTCGGCCTGCCGAAGCGCGCACGCCGCACGCTGCACCTTGCCGCTGGAGGTCTTGGGCAAGCCGCCGGGGTTGAGCAACACCACCACGCACGGCGCCTCTTGATAGGCCTCGGCCACGGCTTGGCGGATAGCTTTGATCAGCGCTTCAGGCGGCAGGATTTTCTGCACGCTGCGGCTTATTTCCGCGGCGATGCCGATGCCTTCCAGGCCCTGGTCATTCACCGCAAACGCGGCGACCCGGCCCTTGCGCACCACTTCCACTTCGCGCTCGATGGTCTGTTCGATGTCCTGGGGGTACAGGTTGTGCCCGCGCACGATCAGCAGGTCTTTCAGGCGACCGGTGATGTACACCTCGCCCTCGCGGATAAAGCCCAGGTCACCGGTGCGCAGCCAGGTGCGGCCGGCATGCTGCACGAAGGTCTTGGCGCTGGCCTCCGGGTTGCGCCAGTAGCCGTGGGCGATGCTCGGACCGCTGGCCCAGAGTTCGCCGACGCAGTTGTCGGCCAGCTCGGCCAGTGTGTGCGGGTCGGCGATCAGTACCGCGTGTTCCGGCTGGCGGGTGCCGCAACTCATGATCGCACTGCCCTGCCCCGGCTCGGCGCGGTTGGCGGCCAGGGCCTGCTCGTCGACGCGCAGCGCCGGGATGCCATGGCCACGCCGGCCGCCGGCGACAAACAGAGTGGCTTCGGCCAGGCCGTAGGAGGCGAAGAAATTATTCGGGGTAAACCCGCAGGCGGCGAACTTCTCGGCGAAGCGCTCCAGGGTGTCGAGGCGGATCGGTTCGGAGCCGGAATAGGCCACGCGCCAGCGGCTCAAGTCCAGGCGTTCCAGGGCCGTCTCGCTGACCCGCTCGCTGCACAGGCGGTAGGCGAAATCCGGCCCGCCGCTGATGGTGCCACGGTATTCGCTGATCGCTTCGAGCCAGCGCAACGGCCGGCCGAGGAAGTAGGCCGGCGACATCAACACACACGGCACGCCGCTGAAGATCGGTTGCAGCAGGCCGCCGATCAGGCCCATGTCGTGGTACAGCGGCAACCAGCTGACGATCACATCGTCAGGGTTCAGGTCGATGCCAAAGCCGCGCCGTATCAGCACTTCGTTGGCCACCAGGTTGCCGTGGCTGACTTGCACGCCCTTGGGCAACGCGGTGGAGCCAGAGGTGTATTGCAGGAAGGCGATGTCATCGGGGTGCAGGTCGGGGGCGCTCCAGGCGCCGGCGATCTGTGCTTCGAGGGTGTCGACACTCAGCACCGGCGGCGCGTTTTCGATCTGCGCGAGGCCATCGGCCAGGCTGGCGATGGTCAGCAGCAGGCGTGGTTCGGCGTCACCGATAATCGACAGCAAGCGCTCCTGGTGATGACGGCGGGTGGACTCCGGCGGGTAGGCCGGTACCGCGATCACCCCGGCGTACAGGCAGCCAAAGAACGCCGCGACGTAGTCCGGGCCACTGGGGAACAACAGCACCGCGCGGTCGCCCAACTCGGCGTTGGCCTGCAAGGCGGCGGCGATGGTGCGGGCGCGTTGGTCCAGGTCACGGTAACTGAGCACCACGTTGTGCTCGGCCGACTCGGCGAGGAAGCGCAAGGCGACCTGGTCCGGGGTCTGCGCGGCGCGACGTTGAAGGGACTCGACCAGGGTGCGGGGAAGTTCGAAGGCGTCCATCATGGGGTTCCTGCCTGAAATCGGCTTACGGGAAATTCGGGAATGGGAGAGCGATCAGCCGGCGGCCAGTTGCCGCGCCGCGCCGTTGCGCCAGCGAGCCAGGTGTTCGTCGGCGTAGCGCCGCACGCAGCGCAGTACGGCGCTTTCGTGTTGGATAAGGAAGAAGTGGTGGCCGTCGAACATGTCCAGGGAAAAGCCACTGGCGGCATCGAGTTGCCAGTCGAGCAACTGGTCGGCGCGCACGCTGTCCTGCGTGCCGCCAAACACATGGATCGGCATGCCCAGCGGCTCGCGATCGCCGTAGGTGAAGCTGCCGCACAGCAGGAAGTCGGCGCGCAGGATCGGCAGCATCAACTGCATCAACTCGGGGTTGGCCAGGGCTTCTTCAGCGGTGCCTTGCAGTTCGCGCAGGCGGACGATCAGTTGCGCGTCGGTCTTCTCGATGGCGTATTCGCTGACATCACGCCGAGCCGGACCGGCCGTGCCGGAGGCGAACAGCGCCAGCGGCGCAGGGACATTTCGTGCGTTTAACGCGTGGGCCAATTCAAAGGCCAGCAGGCCGCCGAGACTATGGCCGAACAACGCATAAGGGCCGCTCAAGTCGCCGCTGATTTCCTCCGCGAGCTGCGCCGCCAAGGCCTTGATATCGCGCTGCAGGGGCTCGTCCATGCGCATGCCACGGCCGGGCAATTCCAGCGGGCACACCTGCAACCACTCCGGCAGGGTGCGGCGCCAACGTGCGTAAACCATGGCACTGGCGCCCGAATAGGGCAGACAGAACAGGCGCAGTCGAGTCGGTGTAGTCATCCCGCGACGACTCCAAACTGAAACACGCTGTGTGCACGATAAAAACCCATTTCGTCCTCCTGCGGGTGCTGATCCCTGGCCGCTTGGCTAACGGACCTGTCACCCAGAAGAACGGACGGCACCGGCAAATAATTAGTCGCCGGGTACGTGCGAGACGTGGTTCACACCAAACAAGAAAGCATAAGATTAGTTCGCCTTCTCATTTGACAATCATTATCATTAAGAATAATTTGTTGCCCGATGTGTAGGAGGCCTCAGCAAGGACGCCCTCCCCTAACCTCTTTTGCGACAAGGTGACTTCCATGACGGAACAAGTATCCACAGGCAGGTGCGACTCACCGCTTCTCCAGGCATTTGTCGACAATCGACTGATTCTGGTGAAGATTGCGGCACGTATTACCGGGTGCCGCTCCCGTGCTGAAGATGTAGTGCAGGACGCCTACTTCCGCCTGCAATCGGCGCCGACGATCACGTCATCGTTCAAGGCCCAACTGAGTTATCTGTTCCAGATCGTGCGCAACCTGGCGATCGATCACTATCGCAAGCAGGCCCTGGAACTCAAATATTCCGGGACGGAAGAGGAAGGCTTGAATGTGGTCATTCACGGCGCTTCACCGGAAACCTCCCACATCAATTTCAACACCCTGGAAAACATCGCAGACGCCCTGACGGAGTTGCCCCAGCGCACCCGCTACGCGTTCGAGATGTACCGCCTGCACGGTGTGCCGCAAAAGGACATTGCCAAAGAACTGGGGGTTTCACCGACGTTGGTGAACTTCATGATTCGCGATGCGCTGGTGCACTGCCGCAAGGTGTCGGGCAACCACAGCGATACATTTGCGCGGCGGGTTTGACCTCAGGGCACCGCCATCACATCGATGCGATACGGCTCGAAAATCTTCAGCATCTCGCCCTTGTCGCGCAGTCGCTTGAGCAACGCCGAAAACGCCTCGCCCGTGATCGGCGCCTTGGGCCGCAGCAACGCGTAGTGGTGATAGACCTGGTCGATGCGCTCCGAGACCAGGAACTGCCCGGCCATATCCGCATTGCGCACCATGAAGTCACTCAAGTACGAACGGGTTACCAAGGCGATGTCCGCCCGCCCGCGCGCAACCATCAGCAGGTTGCTGTCATGGGAGTAGGTCAACGTGGCGTTGAAGTGCTCAGCCAAGTACTTGGGGTCGGGGTTAAAGTTGGCAAAGGCGTAGTGATAACCGCTGAATACCGCCAGGCGCTTGCCGGTCAGGTCGGCGAAATAGCTTTGGTCACGGCCTGGATCATGCTGGGCAACGAAGATTTCCGCATCTTCAAGGCCCATATCGACGCTGGTGTGGGGAATCTTCTGCCAGCCCCAGTCGGGATTTTCGAAAATAGCCATGTCAATCCGGCCCTGCTCGAAATCGCGGAAGCGCCTGGGGATGGAGGTGGGCACCAGCACAAACTGGTAGTCGGTCTGCGAGGCGTTCAGGACCTCCACCAGTTGCGGCAACAAACCGGTATCGGCGCCCTGCTCCGGACGCACGGTGTAGGGTGGAAAATGCGCCGCGCCGATGCGCACCAGTTGCGCAGCCGAAGCCGGCAACCACGCTGCGGTGCCGAGAGCCCATAAAGTAAGTCCTGCAGCCAACCGCCATGGCGAAAACATCAAGGCACACACCGTTCAATACATCGATGTCGATAAGCTAGGCGTTTTTGTTCGGCTAGACAACTTTCCATCGACAAATTAAGAGCTTGCGCCTCAATCGGCCTTCAAAACCATCAACAAGGCTTCTTCGGCCAATTGCTCCAGGGTCAGGTTGCCCTCGGCACGAAACCAGGTGGTGGTCCAGGACAAGGCCCCGGTGAGGAAGCGTCGCGCAATAAACACATCACCCTTGATGTAGCCCGCCGCCTTGGCTTCGCCCAACACCTGCAGCCAAATGTCTTCGTACACATCGCGCAGCGCCAGTACCTGGGCCTGGGCGTCGGCCGACAACGAGCGCCACTCATACACCAGCACCGCCATGGCCTCGCCGCTGCCGCCCATGATCGATTGCAACTCGCAGCGAATCAGCGCCCGCACGCGTTCGCGCACGTTGGTCGCCTCCTCGAGCGAGGCGCGCATCAAGGCCGTGTTGTAGTGGATGGTTTCCTCCATCACCGCACGCAGGATCTCGTCCTTGCTCTTGAAGTGATGAAAGATGCTGCCGGACTGGATGCCCACGGCGCTGGCCAGGTCGCGCACGGTGGTGCGCTCAAAGCCCTTGTTGCGAAACAGGTGAGCCGCGGTTTGCAGCAACTTGCCACGGGCACTGTCGGGGTCGGTCAATTGGCCGCCGTCGACCATGGTGCGCATCACCCGCAGGGCTTTGTGCTCATCCATGCTGCTCTCCTCTACTTCTACTGACGTCTTGGCCGGCAATTTAGGCCGTGCCAGTCACCCAAGCAAGCGCTTGGCTAAAACTTGTGACCAGAGTTTACAAACCAAGCGCTTGCTTGGTAGTCTCGTTGCCAGCCATTCGAGGAAGGATTTCTCATGAGCAAGACGGTTCGTATCGGCTGCGCCAGCGCGTTCTGGGGTGACACCTGCACCGCTGCCGCGCAGTTGGTGCACGGCGGCAAGCTGGATTACTTGGTGTTCGACTACCTGGCGGAAGTCACGATGTCGATCCTCGCCGGTGCCCGGATGAAAGATCCTCAAGCCGGCTACGCCACGGATTTCGTCGAGGTGCTCACGCCGCTGCTGGCCGAGATCCAGCACCAGGGCATCCGCGTGATCAGCAATGCCGGCGGCATCCACCCCCAGGCCTGCGCCGCCGCCCTGCAAGCCGCCTGCGATAAAGCCCAGATCCCGCTGAAAATCGCCGTGCTGCTGGGCGACGACCTGCAACCCCAGCTCAAGCACCTGCACGGCATCACCGACATGTTCAACGGCGCGCCGCTGCCGCCCCTGTGCGTTTCCGCCAATGCCTACCTCGGTGCACCGGGCATCGCCCAGGCGCTGCAATTGGGCGCGGACATCGTCATCACCGGCCGCGTGGTCGACAGCGCAGTGGTCAGCGCGGCACTGGTGCATGAGTTCGGTTGGTCGTGGCAGGACTACGACCGCCTGGCCCAAGCCGCCTTGGCCGGGCATATCATCGAATGCGGCGCTCAATGCACCGGTGGCAACTTCACCGATTGGCGCGACGTGCCGGACTACGAGCACATCGGCTTTCCCATCGTCGAAGTCAGCGCCGACGGTCAATTCACCGTCAACAAGGTCGAGGGCAGCGGCGGACTGATCAGCGAACTGAGCGTGGCCGAACAGCTGCTGTATGAAATCGGCGACCCACGCGCTTATTTACTGCCCGATGTGATGTGCGATTTCAGCCAGGTGAAGTTGCAGCAACAAGGCAAACATTGCGTACGCCTGCACGGCGCCAAGGGCCTGCCGCCGACCGCGCAGTACAAGGTCAGCGCCACCTACCCGGAGGGCTTTCGCTGCACCGCCAGTTGCCTGATCGCCGGGATCGATGCGGTGGCCAAGGCCGAGCGCGTCAGCCAGGCGATCATCAACAAGACCTCGGAGCTGTTCAGCCAGCGCGGCTGGGCACCCTACACCGAAGTGAATATCGAACTGCTCGGCAGCGAAGCAACGTATGGCGCTCACGCCCAGCGCCACGACTGCCGCGAGGTGGTGGTCAAGCTGGCGGTGCGACACCCGAGCAAGCAAGCGCTGGTGCTGTTCGCACGCGAGATCGCCCAGGCCGCCACCGGAATGGCGCCGGGGTTGACCGGGATTGTCGGTGGCCGGCCAACGGTCTACCCGCTGATCCGCTTGTTCTCGTTCCTGATCGATAAGGCCGCCTGCGAGGTGGTGATCGACTTCCAGGGCCAACGCCACGTCTGCACGCTGCCCGTCGCCGACGCCCCCCTCATGCCTGCCGCCGCGATGGATCCGCCCAACCCCCTGGGCCGCGCCGACGCCAGCGTGGCGCTGGTGAAACTCGCCGTGGCGCGCTCCGGCGACAAGGGCAACCACAGCAATATCGGGGTCATTGCCCGAGCCCCCGAGTACCTGCCGTGGATTGCCGAAGCGCTGACGCCGGAGGTGCTCGTCGACTGGATGGGCCACGTGCTCGACCCCGTGCACGGCCGCGTCGAACGCTGGTATTTGCCCGGCAGCCACAGCCTCAATTTCCTGCTGGAAAACGCCTTGGGCGGCGGCGGCATCGCCAGCCTGCGCATCGACCCCCAGGGCAAGGGCTTCGCCCAGCAGCTGTTGGAAATCCCCATCGCCGTGCCGCAACACATCGCCGATCAACTCACGTAAAGGAGCGTTGCCGTGGCCTTCGACTCGATCTTCAAAGCCGGCCTGTTCCAGGGCCACACCGTGATCGTCACCGCTGCACAAGGCGGAGCAATAAACCATGCCGCTGATTGAAAGCCTGATCGATGCCCATGGCCCCCAGTTCGCGCAGAACCGCCAGGCCATGCTCGAAGGTATCCAGCACCTGCGCCAACTGGAACACACCCTGCTCGCCAAGGCCGAGGAAGCCAGGCCCAAGTTCGACAAGCGCGGCCAACTGCTGCCGCGCGAGCGCCTCAACCTGCTGCTGGACCCTGGCGCGCCATTCCTGGAGCTGGCGAGCCTGGCGGGCTACAAGCTGCACGACGACAAGGACGGCAGCGCCGCCGGTGGTGGGTTGATCGCCGGCATCGGCTACGTCAGCGGCGTGCGCATGCTGGTGGTGGCCAATAATAGCGCGATCAAAGGCGGCACCCTTTCGCCCTCCGGCCTGAAAAAATCCCTGCGCCTGCAACAGATCGCCATGGAAAACAAACTGCCGGTGGTGACCCTCGCCGAAAGCGGCGGCGCCAACCTCAACTACGCCGCGGAGATTTTCGTCGAAGGCGCGCGCAGCTTTGCCAACCAGGCGCGCATGTCGGCCATGGGCTTGCCGCAGATCACCGTGGTGCACGGCTCGGCCACGGCGGGGGGCGCGTACCAGCCAGGGCTGTCGGATTACGTGGTGGTGGTGCGCGGCAAGGCCAAGCTGTTCCTCGCCGGCCCGCCGCTGCTCAAGGCGGCGACCGGTGAAGTCGCCACCGATGAGGAACTGGGCGGCGCCGAGATGCATGCGCAAATCGCCGGCACCGCTGAATACCTGGCGGAAAACGATGCCGATGGCGTGCGCATCGTGCGCGAGATTGTCAGCCTGTTGCCCTGGAACGATCGCCTGCCACAGGCGCCAAAACGCACTTACGCCGAGCCGCTGTACCCGATCGACGACCTGCTGGGGCTGATCCCCGATGACGCCAAAAAACCCTACGACGTGCGCGAGATCCTCGCGCGCCTGGCCGACGGTTCGCAGTTCCTCGAGTTCAAGGGGGAGTTCGACGCCCATACCGTCTGCGGCCATCTGCACATTCAAGGCCGTGCGGTCGGCGTGATCGGCAACAACGGCCCGATCACGCCCAAAGGCGCGAGCAAGGCGGCGCAGTTTATCCAGCTGTGCGACCAGAGCCGCACGCCGCTGTTGTTCCTGCACAACACCACCGGCTTCATGGTGGGTACCGAAGCGGAGCAGCAAGGGGTGATCAAGCACGGCGCGAAGATGATCCAGGCCGTGGCCAACGCACGGGTACCTAAACTCACCGTGGTGGTCGGTGGCTCCTACGGCGCCGGCAACTATGCGATGTGCGGTCGCGGCCTGGACCCGCGCTTTATCTTCGCTTGGCCCAACAGCCGCACAGCGGTGATGGGCGGTGCGCAGGCGGGCAAGGTGCTGCGGATCGTCACCGAGGCCAAACAGCTGAAGGACGGTTTGGTGCCCGATCCCAAGGTGCTGGACATGCTTGAGCAGGTCACCGCGCAGAAACTCGACAGCCAGTCCACTGCACTCTATGGCAGCGCGAATCTGTGGGATGACGGGCTGATAGATCCACGGGATACCCGTACCTTGCTCGGCTTTCTGCTGGATATCTGTCACGAGGCCGAAGTCCGCGAGTTGCAGTCCAACAGCTTCGGTGTCGCGCGTTTCTAACAGGAGAACAAGAACAATGATCTTCACCCAGGAACACCAGGAACTGCGCCGCACCGTCCGCGCCTTCGTCGACCGCGAGATCAACCCCCATGTGGACGAATGGGAAAAGGCCGGGCGCTTCCCCATCCACGAAATCTTCCGCAAGGCCGGTGACCTCGGCTTGCTGGGCATTTCCAAACCGGAACAATTCGGCGGCATGGGCCTCGACTACAGCTACTCGATCGTCGCTGCCGAAGAGTTCGGCACCATCCGCTGCGGTGGCATCCCCATGTCCATCGGCGTGCAGACCGACATGTGCACCCCCGCCCTCGCCCGCTTCGGTTCCGATGAATTGCGCGAGGAATTCCTGCGCCCGGCCATCAGCGGTGAGCAGGTCGGTTGCATCGGCGTATCGGAAACCGGCGCCGGTTCCGACGTGGCCGGGCTCAAGACCCATGCGCGCAAGGACGGCGGCGACTACGTCATCAACGGCAGCAAAATGTGGATCACCAACTCGCCCAGCGCTGACTTTATCTGCCTGTTGGCCAACACCTCCGACGATAAGCCGCATATCAACAAGTCGCTAATCATGGTGCCGATGAACACCCCCGGTATCAGCGTCAGCCCGCCCCTGGAAAAGCTCGGCATGCACAGCTCCGAGACCGCCCAGGTGTTCTTCGACGACGTGCGCGTGCCGCAGCGCAATCGCGTCGGCCACGAAGGCGCGGGCTTCATGATGCAGATGCTGCAGTTCCAGGAAGAACGCCTGTTTGGCGCGGCCAATATGATCAAGGGCCTGGAATACTGCATCGACAGCACTATTGATTACTGCAAGGAGCGCCAGACCTTCGGCAAGGCGCTGATCGACAACCAGGTGATTCACTTTCGCCTGGCCGAACTGGCCACCGAAATCGAATGCCTGCGGGCGCTGGTCTACCAGGCCACCGAGCAGTACATCAAGGGCCAGGACGTAACCCGCCTGGCCTCCATGGCCAAGCTCAAGGCCGGGCGCCTGGGCCGCGAAGTCAGCGACAGTTGCCTGCAATACTGGGGCGGCATGGGCTTCATGTGGGACAACCCGGTGGCCCGCGCTTATCGCGACGTGCGCCTGGTGTCGATTGGCGGCGGCGCCGACGAAATCATGCTGGGCATCATCTGCAAACTGATGGGCACTTTGCCTGGGAAAAAACCATGAATACCCTGCTGCTCGAACCCCATAACGGCGTGTTGCACATCACCCTCAACCGCCCCGAATGCCGCAATGCCATGAGCCTGGAGATGGTCAACGAACTGCGCGCGGTGCTGGCGGGATTGGACAGCCAGGTGCGCGCGGTGGTGATCAGCGGCGCAGGCGGACACTTTTGCGCCGGTGCCGATGTGAGGGATCTGGTCAGCGCAGGCGAACAATTGCAGGCGTTGAACCGGGCCTTCGGCACGTTGCTGCAAGAGGTGGAAGCCGTGTCGCAAGTGGTCATCGTGGTGCTGCAAGGCGCGGTGCTGGGCGGTGGGTTTGGCCTGGCCTGCGTGAGCGACATCGCGATTGCCGACCACCAGGCGCAGTTCGGTTTACCGGAGACCAGCCTGGGGTTGCTGCCGGCGCAGATTGCGCCGTTTGTGGTCAAGCGTATCGGCCTGGCCCAGGCACGGCGGCTGGCACTGACGGCGGCGCGGTTCGATGGACGGGAAGCTGAACGGCTGGGGCTGGTGCACTTTACCGAGACCGACCCGCAGGCGTTGGCGGAGCGTCTGGATGAGGTGCTGGGGCAGGTGCTGCGCTGCGCGCCAGGTGCCAACGCGCGTACCAAGGCGCTGCTGCTGGCGAGTGTGGAGCAACCGTTAGGGCCACTGCTGGATCAAGCGGCGCAGTGGTTTGCCGAGGCGGTGACCAGTGCAGAAGGAATTGAGGGGACGCAGGCGTTTGTGCAGAAGAGAAAGCCTGGGTGGTGCAAGTGACGTCATCGGGGGCTTTCCCCCGATGAGGCCGGAACAGACACCGCATAACCCAAGGGATAATCCAATGCCCCAGCTCACCAAGATCCTGATCGCCAACCGCGGCGAAATCGCCTGCCGCATCCAGCGCACGGCCCAGGCATTGGGCTACCGCACCGTCGCCGTCTACAGCGACGCCGACGCCCAAGCCCGGCACATACAAATGGCCGACGAAGCCGTCCACATCGGCCCCGCCCCGGTACAGCAGTCGTACCTGAACATAGAAGCCATCCTCAATGCAGCCAAACTGACCGGCGCCGACGCCATCCACCCCGGCTACGGCTTCCTCTCGGAAAACCCCGATTTCGCCCGCGCCTGCCAAGACGCCGGCCTGACGTTCATCGGTCCCAGCGCCGAGGCCATCGAGTTGATGGGCAGCAAGCGCCTGTCCAAACTCGCCATGCTGGAGGCCGGCGTGCCTTGCATCACCGGCTACCAGGGCAGCGCCCAGGACGACACCTGCCTGCAGCGCGAAGCCGAGCGCATCGGCTACCCGTTGATGATCAAGGCCAGCGCCGGCGGCGGTGGTCGTGGCATGCGCCTGGTCCACCGGCCAGAGGCGCTGCTGGACAACCTGCACACCGCGCGCTCGGAAGCGAAGAACGCATTTGGCAGCGACGAACTGATCCTCGAACAGGCACTGATCGAGCCGCGCCACGTCGAGATTCAGCTGTTCGGCGACCGCCACGGCAACCTGATTTACCTCGGCGAACGCGACTGCTCGATCCAGCGCCGCCATCAAAAGGTCATCGAGGAAGCACCCTGCCCGGTGATGACGCCCGAACTGCGTCAGGCCATGGGCGAAGCCGCGCTCAAGGCCGCACGCGCGGTGAATTACGTCGGCGCGGGCACCGTGGAGTTCCTGCTCGACCGCAACGGCCGGTTCTACTTCCTGGAAATGAACACCCGCCTGCAGGTGGAGCACCCGGTGACCGAGCTGATCACCGGCCTCGACCTGGTGGCCTGGCAACTGCAGATCGCCGCCGGCCAGCCGCTGCCGCTCACGCAAGCGCAGGTGAGCCTGAACGGCCACGCCATGGAAGTGCGCCTCTACGCCGAAGACCCGGCCCTGGGCTTTCTGCCGCAAACCGGTGAGGTGCTGCGCTGGGAGCCGGCCGTGGGCATACGGGTTGACCATGGGCTGTGCGAAGGTGAAAAAATCGGCCCGTTCTATGACCCGATGCTCGGCAAGCTCATCGCCCATGGCGCCACCCGCGAAGAGGCCCGGCGCAAACTACTGCGGGCGGTGGAAGACACCTTGCTGCTGGGGGTGGCGACCAATCAACGGTTGCTGGCTGATTTGCTCAAGCATCCAGACTTTATCGGCGGCGATTTCAGTACCGGGTTTATCGCCGAACACTTCAGCGAAATACCGCGCCAGCCCGCGACGAGCGATCAACTCGCCCTGGCCGCCGCGCTGTTTTACCAACACAGCGCTGACCAGCATCCCCACGGCCTGGCGGGATGGCGCAACAACGCCAGTGTGCCCTGTACCTTTCGCCTGGAGGTCGACGGCGAAATCCACACCCTCACCGCTCCCCCTCTGCCACTCAGTGCCGATGGGCGTCATGCCACTCTGGTGCTCAACGGCATTCGCCGCCGCATCGCCTATCACCTTGAGGGCACCCGGTTGTGGCTACCCGGCCTGACCGTGACCAACCGCACTCAGCAAGTTGTCGCCCCCCCGGCCGACGCCGGCAGCGGCACGGTCAAGGCACCGATGGACGGCGCCATCGTCGACGTACGCGTCAGCGCCGGTGAACACGTGAGCAAAGGCCAACTGTTGTTGGTGCTCGAAGCCATGAAAATGGAGCATCCACTCAAGGCCGATATGGACGGTGTGGTCAAGGCCGTACAGGTCACAGCAGGCGATCAGGTACGCAATCGCCAGGTTCTGCTGGAGATCGAATAACCACCTAGTCGGAACTACAAGGCCGGGCTACGCTCTATCCCCAACAGGAAAGGACGAGTACGGGAACCTGCGCGATGCCTCATTGGCTGATTATTGACCTTGAAGCCACAACGGATGAAGGCGGCTGGCCCGTGACGGAGATGGAAGTCATCGAGATCGGCGCGAGCCTGGTGAACCGCCAGGGCCGCGAACTGGATCACTTCCAGCGCTTTGTGCGGCCGCTGCGCCGTCCATTGCTGACGCCCTTTTGTCGCAAACTGACCCATATCACCCAGGCAAATATCGACACCGCCGCGCCCTTCACCGAGGTGTGGCCGCTGTTTGAGCGCTGGCTGGGCCAGCATCAGGCGCGCCTGGAAGGCTGGGCCAGTTGGGGTGACTACGACCGCGTGCAGTTGGAGCTCGAATGGCAACGCCATGGCCTGACCAGCGCCATGGCCCCCACGCCCCATGTCAACCTCAAGCAACGCTTCGCCAAGGCACGGCGCCTGGACAAGCCCCTGGGGCTCAATGGCGCCCTGCAGTTGGCGGGGATGCAGTTCCAGGGCCAGCAACATCGAGCGCTGGAAGATGCCCGCAACACCGCGCGCCTGCTGCCGCTGATTTTGCCGGTCTAGGCAGCGCCCGAAGCCTTGGGCATACTGGCTGCCCTTTTCCTTGCTGCTCAACTGTAGAAGCGAGCTTGCTTGCGCAGGTCGTTGACGATAACGCTGTAAACCGGGCACCCAGCGGCGCTCTCAGGTTTTTCGCGAGCAAGCTCGCTCCTACAGAGTGAGCGTAAAGCAGCAACTTTTTCCGAGGATTCGCCCATGTTCAAAGTCAACGAGTACTTCGACGGCACCGTCAAGTCGATCGCTTTCGGCACCGCAGAAGGTCCGGCGACCATCGGCGTAATGGCCCCGGGTGAATACGAATTCGGCACCGCCCAGCGTGAAATCATGCACGTGGTGTCCGGCGCCCTGACCGTCAAGCTGCCCGACGCCAACACCTGGGAAACCTTCGCCGCCGGCAGCCAGTTCAACGTACCGGCCAACAGCAAGTTCCAGCTGAAGGTCGCGGTGGACACCGCTTACATGTGCGAATACCGCGGCTGACCGCTGCGCCGCAAAAAAAATGCCCGTCTCCTGCGAGACGGGCATTTTTTATGGGCGCATGACTTATTCGAGGATGATCACCGGCATGCCCACTTCCAGGCGGCCCACGCCATCGTTGACCAGGTTCTGGCCAAAAATCGCGCCGTCCTCCGTCTTGCGGTAGGCCTCCAGCGTCACAAAAGGCTCACGGTCGGCGCTGCGCTCGCCGGTGTGCGGATCGATGGTGGTGAGAATGCAGCGTGAGCAGGGTTTGACTGCGCGAAACTCCACATCACCGATGCGCAAGCGTTTCCAGCCGTCTTCGGCGAAGGCTTCGCTGCCCTCGATCACAAGATTGGGGCGAAAGCGCAGCATGTCCATGGGACGGCCGACTTTCTGCGAGAGGTCGTCGAGGGACGCTTGCCCGATCACCAGCAACGGATAACCGTCGGCAAACGCTACCTGGTCATCATCGCGGCCGTAACCCGCTTGGGTGGTGCGGGCACGTTCCAGGGGGATCTGCACCAGCCGCGTGGGCTTGCCGATAAAGTCGCTGACCCAGGCGGCAGCTTCGTCGCCGGCGTCCGGCACACGCAAGGTGTCACGCCAGATGGTCACGCCGCGCAACTCGGCCTCGTTGCCGGGCAGCGCCACGTCCAGCGGCGCGTAGCCAGGCGAACTGAGGGTCAGGCCACCGCTGCTGTTCCACAGCGCCGACAGTTGGCTCATCTTCGCCACCGCGCGCTGGGTGAGAAAACGCCCACTGGCCTCGTCCACCAGCATCCAGCGTCGATCCCCGTCCAACCCGAGTTTATCCAGGCCGATCTGTTGCAGGATTTCTCCCCTGCCGGACTTCAAGGGATAACGGTACAACGCGCTGAGACGGAGCATGGGCCTGCATTCCTGAGGGGCAAAGCCGTCACCCTAAGGTCAAGCGGACGCTTCGTCCAGCATCAGGCGCTGGCGTACCACATCCACCAGCTTGTCCGGCTGGAACTTGGACAGGAAGTTGTCGCACCCGACCTTCTTCACCATTGAGTCGTTGAAGCTGCCCGACAGCGAGGTATGCAGCACCACGTAGAGCTTGCGCAGGCGCGGGTCATTGCGGATTTCGGTGGTGAGGCGGTAGCCGTCCATTTCGGGCATTTCGGCGTCGGTGAAGATCATCAGCAGCTTGTCGGTCATGACATGGCCGGCGTCAGCCCAGGCCTTGAGCATGTTCAGCGCCTTGAGGCCGTCGCTGGCGATGTGCATCTTCACGCCCAGTTGGCCGAGGGTGTCGCGCAATTGCGACAGGGCCACGTTGGAGTCGTCCACCAGCAGCACTTCGCGGCCACGGGCGCGTTCCAGCACCGGGTCGTCGAGTTTTTCGCGGGAGACCTTGGCGTTGTATGGCACGATCTCGGCGAGGACTTTTTCCACATCGATGATTTCCACCAACTGGTCATCAACCTTGCTGATGGCGGTGAGGTAATGCTGGCGCCCGGCGCTGGTCGGCGGCGGCAGGATGGCTTCCCAGTTCATGTTGACGATGCGGTCCACGCCGCCTACCAGGAACGCCTGCACCGAGCGATTGTATTCGGTGACGATGATGGTGCTGTTCGGCCCGGGTACCAGCGGGCGCATGCCAATGGCCTGGGACAAGTCGATCACCGGCAGGGTCTGGCCCCGCAGGTTGACCACGCCGCACACGAAGGGGTGACGCTGGGGCATCAGGGTCAGCTTGGGCAACTGCAAGACTTCCTGCACCTTGAACACGTTGATGGCGAACAGTTGCCGCCCGGCCAGGCGAAACATGAGGATCTCCAGGCGATTCTCACCCACCAGTTGCGTGCGTTGGTCTACCGTGTCGAGAATGCCGGCCATTAAGAGCTCCTGGTGTGCGCTGGAAAGTAATGCGCGAAGTGTTTGTGCAGTTAGCCTGTTATCGGCCGCAAGCGTCGGACCTTGACCCCGGTAAAATGCCACGTAAATTCATTGATGTCACACTGACATCATGCTTTACTGCCGAGGCCTGTTCATAGGCGGTACAGCAACGTTGCGCGACACTCAAATCGACGCAAGGTTCCGCCATGTAAGGGATTCCCCTATGCACAATCAGGCCCAACCTGATATTCGCAATATCTAATAGCCATTAATGTGACGCCATTCTCATTGCATGAATGGAGTCAGGCTTTTGTTTGCCATCCCAAGCCCTCGCCCCATGGGTCTTCCAGACGTTCACGTCGCGGCAACTGAAGGTGTGCAATCGAGCCCACTCATGGGGGCTACGCACAGCCGTCGCCGCCATTCAAATAAACGTCCTACTGAAAACTCAGAAGCAACCTACATATCCCCGTTACCTTTCAGCGGTAGTTTTACGCCATTCACCCGGTGCGACTTCTCATCACCCGACCTTATGTTGTGGAGACTTGCATGATGAACGACGGTAACGAGTGGCAGATTGCACTTCCTGAGTTCCTGAGCGAGGCTGAAAAACTGCTGACCAAGTCGGAAGAATGCCTGAGCCACCTGCATTTGATCCGCAACGACAGTGACGCCATCGACTGCATGAAAATCAGCCTGATCAAGCTTGCCGAAAAAGCCGATTGCCTGGCCCTGCAAGCGATCAGCGAGTTCTCGCGGCATATCCAGGACGTGATAGCCAACGCCGAAAACCCTTTGCAGTTACATGATCAAGCCCTGGAGGCCCTGCATGACTGCTTGACGTTGCTGGCCTGGCAGCTGGAACTGATCGATGCAAAAACTGGCCAACTGACCATGGATAAAGAAGAACAGACCAAGTTGATTGACACGGTCACCTTACAAATTCCGCAAAAGGTTTTCAGTTACAAGCCGCAACAACGTATGCATCATTTGTCTTGAGGCGTTATCAGGTCGCATTCAAGCACAGGGTTATCTAAAAACGACGGTTCCAACTAACCCGCTGAAACAGAATGGCGCACACTAATATCAATGAGCCATTAACGATACAAACCCTTTAAAATAATACAACCTCACTTCATCAACTCTGGGATTATCATTCCCCGAGTTTTTGCGCGTTTAAATAGGCCCGCCAGGCAAGGCACCTGGCGACCAACGGTAAGAGTGGTGGTACTATGCCCCCGCTTGAAGTGACTCAACTTCAACCTGCTTGAAAACGATTCAAGAACGTATTCCAAACAGAGCCCGGTCAGTCGCGACCGGTCTTTTCGCAGCGAACCTTATTGGCTCCATCCGCTATGCATGCCAGCCTCAAGACATTCATCGCAAGGTCCGCGTCCCGCAGTCACGCACGCCGTTTGATCCTCGCCCTGTGCCTTGGCTCGCTACTGCTGAGTCTGTGGGCCTACAGCCGCTCTGCGCCGCTGCCACTGATGGTGCTGCTGCTCAACCTGGCCACGTTGGTGGTGGTTGGCCTGCAACAGTGGCGCTCGCGTAAATCCATCAAGTTCCAGCCCCAGGAGCTGGCCGATCGCCTGTTGCAGGTGCAGGAAAACGAACGTCATCGCCTCAGCCGCGAACTGCATGACGATATCGGCCAACTGCTGACCGCCGCCAAGCTGCAAAGCGAATGGCTCAAGCGCCGCCTGCCGGATGAGCTGCAAAGCCAGTGCACTGTCCTGTGCAACACCTTGAATGAGACCCTGGCCAAGGTGCGCGACGTGTCCGCCATCCTCAATCCCCGGCAGCTCGCCAGCCTGGGCCTGGAAGCCAGCCTGCGCGCGCACCTGCTCAAGACCCTGGAAAACACCCCCGTGCACTGGAGCCTTGAATGCCAGCAACGGCTGACCGGCATTCCTGAAGAAATGGCCGTGGCGGCCTTTCGTATTACCCAGGAAGCCGTGACCAATATGCTGCGCCACGCCCAGGCGCACAATCTGCTGGTGCGCCTGCAACGCCTGCCCGAGGGCCTGTCGCTGACCATCTGCGATGACGGCCAAGGCTTTTCGCCCGCCATCAACCCCGGCCTGGAAGGTCAACGGGGCATGGCCGGCATGTCCGAGCGCATTGATCAGCTTGGCGGTTCATTATCCGTCAGCAGCCAACCAGGCAACGGGACACGGATCGAAGCGCTTTTCCCCTGGGCGCCCCGCGTCCTCGAACGGGCCAGCGCCCCTAAGGTTATCGAGTGAGCTGTACATTACTCCTGGTGGATGACCATGCACTGATCAGGGCCGGCGTACGTGCGCTGGTCCAGGATATTCCCGGCTACACGGTGATCGGCGAAGCCAGCGATGGCGCGCAGTTGTTGGAGCAGTTCAACGCCTTGCTGCCGGATATCGTGCTGTTGGACCTGTCGATGAAGCACACCAGTGGCCTGGACGCTCTGCAGCAACTCAAGCGCGTGCACCCCAAGAGCAAGGTGCTGATCCTGTCGATGCACACCGACCCGGAGCTGATCATGTGCGCGCTGGAGGCGGGCGCCCACGGCTACCTGCTCAAGGACACCACCGCCAACGAGTTGGAGCACGCGCTGCTGGCCTTGCGCAATAACGAGCGCTACCTGAGCCCCGCGATCGCCCATACCGTGATCAACCAGGCCCTGGTGCGCAGCCAGGGGCCCGCCACGCCCGCCGGCCACAGCCATAACCTCACGGCCCGCCAATTGGAAATCCTGCGCCTGATCGTGCGCGGCAAATCCACCCGCGAGATCGCCCACGGCCTGGGCCTGAGCATCAAGACCGTAGAAGCCCACCGCTCGCAAATCATGAAGCGCCTGCAGATATTCGACGTGGCGGGCCTGGTGTTATTTGCCGTGCGCGAGCAGATCATCAGCCTGGACGACTAGGGGCGAACCCACCGGCAGATGCACGCGCAGGGCCTTGGGCAAGGCCTCGAAGTGCAGGTCGTCACCTTCCAGCGGCTCGCCATCAAGGTTGATGTACAAACCCTGTGCGACCTTGATGTTCACCCACGGCAGGCGTGCCCGCACGAACATCGCGTCCAGCTCCCAACCGTTGCCCATCAGCTCGCGCAAGGTGCCGACCACTTCCTGGGGCGCCGGCAGGATGCTGACATCGAGCAAGCCATCGTCGGCCAATGCGCCAGGGCACAGCACATGCCCACCGCCCGCCTGGCGACCGTTACCGATGCCCAGCGCTAGCAGCTCGCCTTTCCAGTGGAAATCCGGCCCGTCAAGTTCGGCATAGGCGGCCTTCAACTCGCTGAAGCGCGTCAGGCCGGTGAACAGGTAGGCGGCACCACCGAGGACTTTCTTCAGGTCTTCGGAGGTATTGGCGGTGACCTGGCTGCCGAAGCCGCCGGTGGCCATATTGAGGAAGATCTGCCCGCCGACCTGGCCGAGGTCGATCGCACGGGGCGGCACATCCAGCAACGCCAGCGCCTGGGCGGGCTCCAACGACACGCCGGCAGCCTTGGCGAAATCATTGGCGGTCCCCAGGGGCATCAGCACCAGGCTGGCGTCGCCCTTGGCCTGGGCCATGGCCTCGGCCACATCGCGCAAGGTACCGTCACCGCCACCGGCAATGATGTGGGTGTAACCACCCTCCAGGGCCTCCTTGACCAGGCGCTGGGCATCACCGCCCTCCCAGGTCACCCGCACCGCCAGCTCCCAACCCTGCTCGCGCCGGGCCAGCACGGCGCTGCGCACGTCCTCGTTGAGGGCTTGCTTGCCGTGGAGGATCAACAGTGCCTTGGGTGTGGTCATGGATGGCTTACTCCTGCATTCAAAGGTGCTTGAAGGATGTGGACCTTGGGCGACCGAAAAAAAGCCATGAATATTGAAAATTAATCCCGCGACTGATTAGAAGTTATCCATCGCGCTGCACATCGACAGCTTGCCCTTGGACGCAGGCTCCACAGCGACCCATTGCTTGGCGCCCGCCGGCAGTTCATGCAACTGGATCGAACAATTGGCATACATGGACGCCTGCACCATGTAATCCACCCCGGGCCGAGGCACGAAGGCCATGCTGGCGGAGCATTGCCGGGAATACTGCAATTGCCCCAGGTAATGAAAGGCGATCGGCTTGTTCGCCGGCACCACCAATTCCGACGACACCGCAGCCGCCCACGAATAAATCGGACCAGGCATGCCCAGGCTTTCACCGTTGTGATCGGGGAAGCCCGCTTTCGTCGAGGCCATCACCCCAGCGCCCGGCACGTTCCAGTCCAGGCAATCACGCCCCGGCACAGCGCGCACCAGACCATCGGTGATCAACCGCACGCGGGCGGTCTCGCCTGTCTGCGGTGCAACGTAGCCGGTGGACAGGGAACGGATATTCGCCACCTGGCCGCAGCCTGTCAGCAGCACCAGCAGCGCCACGGGAACCACACGTAAAAGGCTCATCAGCAGTCAACTCGCAGAGGAATAAAGGGCCGCTTACGGTTGACGGCAATTCTGGTTGACCGACAGCTCTGGCGCCGGTTCGTACTTCACCTGCTGCAAGCCATCAGCGCCCTGGAAGATGAAGTATTTGATCCGGCAGTCCTTGAACATCGGCGAGTAACCCTCAGCCCGGAAGCCTTGGCCATCGACCTGCTTGGTCACAGCGTTGTTGCGGCTGACCACCGCGAGCACCTGGGCGTAACTCTGGCCCATCTTCACCCCCGGCTCGCCGGTGACCGTCATCGACGAGGCGCAACCGCCCAGCCCTGCCACCGCCAATGCCAGCGCGACGCCGTACAGTCCATTGCGTAGATCGTTCATGCCTTGCTTCCTTTTAGTGTTGGATCAGCGGCGACCTTCGCACACAGGTGATTCGCCGATACGGCCTTCCTTGCACAGGTCCAGGTTATCCCTGCGCGTGAAGCCCGCATCTTTCATGCAGTAGAACCGCGTCAGGACCACATCAATTGGCGACGTGTCTCCCGCCCCATCAAGATTGGTATACCCGCAGGCACGCATGGCATCGTCGACCCCCTGCTGCGACACACCGCTTTTTTTCTATTGGGTATAGTCCCCTGGCGGAGGCTGAAAGCCCCTGCCCGTGCAGCCAATCAATAACACCGCGTAAACACTCAGCAGCAGGCTCTTCCTGAACATCGTGCTCTTCCTCAGGGTTTGCGTAGATCGTTCACGCGCCAGCACGTCCCTGGCATTGCCCATGGCCCAACGTCAGGTTAATGCCGCTGGCACGGACGCAACGTCCTTGCACCGGATCATCGACAGGATTCATTGGACATCTTCGGCCTGATTGCCACTGAGCACTACGCGGTCGATCTTGAAGCACGGCGTTTGATTGCGCGGTAAGCGCGGAGGTGGCGACGCAAGACGGCAGCAAAACAGAGGGTTTTGCTCGAGAGGGGGATCAACAGACATTTCGCATCCTTGTGAGTGAAACTTCCTACATGCGCAGGTTGGTCATCACAAAGACGTAAAAGTGCCATGGACAAACATGGCACTGTGACACATTCGACACAATCAGCCGCAGCCGACACCCTCGATTTTCAAGCCTGAAGGCTCTAGCTCAGGGCACAGAGAGGTTTTGCACGGTATACACGGCGCAATCAGCTTTTGTGTAATTTACTCATCAACTGGGCCTCAGCCTGGGTCAAGCCACAGGACTGGGTCAGTTCATCCACCGTCGCGCCCATGCCCACCAGCTTCGCCGCCTGGGCAAATGACAGGCTGGAAGGATCACGCTGCTCGATCTGCGCCAGCTTGTCCGGCAACGGCGCGAGAATGGCGCGCAGTTCATGCACCTCGTCCCCGACCCTCACCGCACTCTGCTGGAAGTGATCAACCCGCTTGACCAACTCCAGCACTCGCCGATCACGCACCGCATCGCGCTCGGCCTGCTGCATCGCCAATTCCCGCTGCTGGCTCATATAGCGCAGCAGAAAACCCAGGGTCCCGGCCCACAACAGGGCCAGGACAATCACCGCGACCTCAAGGAACAATCAGATGCTCTCCAGTTCCGACC
The DNA here is from genome assembly GCF_012030485.1 of Pseudomonas sp. B14(2022). NCBI lineage: Bacteria > Pseudomonadati > Pseudomonadota > Gammaproteobacteria > Pseudomonadales > Pseudomonadaceae > Pseudomonas > Pseudomonas sp. B14(2022). Next base: position 92,616 of record NZ_JAAUVM010000021.1, on the reverse strand, counting down.
ATTCTTCTTCGCTCATCATTTTGTCCAGCTCAACCAGAATCAACAGTTCGTTGTTCTTGTTGCACACACCCTGGATGAACTTGGCCGATTCCTCGTTGCCCACGTTCGGCGCGGTTTCCACTTCCGATTGGCGCAGGTAGACCACTTCCGCGACGCTGTCGACCATGATCCCGACCACTTGCTTGTCGGCTTCGATGATGACGATGCGCGTGTTGTCGCTGACTTCGACCGTGTCCAGGCCAAAACGCTGGCGGGTGTCGATCACCGTCACCACGTTGCCGCGCAGGTTGATGATGCCCAGCACATAGCTTGGCGCACCGGGAACCGGAGCGATCTCGGTGTAGCGCAGCACTTCCTGCACGCGCATCACGTTAATACCGTAGGTTTCGTTGTCCAGTTTGAAGGTAACCCATTGCAGGATCGGATCATCCAAACCTTGTGCGGACGCTGACTTGTTCATATCTCTGACCCCTTCAAATGCCGATGTAGGCGGCGTGTGTACTTCTTTTGGCCGCACGCGCGTGCGGCCCTTATTGTCCAATCAACTGCGTTTGTTCACCGGCATCGCTTTAACGGCACCGCTGGCGATCAACTCGGCCAGTTCGGCAACGTCCAGCAATGCGCACATGTGTTCGATCACGGTACCTGCCAGCCAAGGCCGCTGGCCCCGGTGGCTGCGCCATTTGATTTCATTCGGGTCCAGGCGCAGCGAGCGGCTGACTTGATGCACCGCCAGCCCCCATTCGTAGCCCTGCACCGAGATCACGTATTGCAAGCCTTGGCGGAAGTCATCGCGGTAGCGGTCGGGCATCACCCAGCGCGCGGTGTCCAGCACCTTAAGGTTACCGGCCTGGCTCGGCAGGATGCCCAGGAACCACTCCGGCTGCCCGAACAACGGCGTCAGTTCCTGGCCTTCCAGGGAATAGATCGAGCCCAGGCACACCAGCGGCACCGCCAGGGTCAACCCGGCGACGTCAAACAGCAAACATTCGAACGGCTCGGCAGCCCAGGCCGGGCGATCATCGCCGCTCACCGGCGGTGGCGTGATGCTCGGCGGCAGATGCACTTCCACGACCGGCTCGACCACCACAGGCGCGACGGGCGTGACCACCGGGACGACAACCGGCACGCTCACAGGCGCAACGAGTGCATCACGGGCCTGTTCTTCCAATACAGCCAACTGGAACTCATCCAGGCTGCTCGACGACGGCACTTCGACCACCGGCTCCAGCACCAGGATCGGTTCCGGCAATTCTTCCGCGGTCGCGTCCTGCAGCAAGGCATCCAGGTAGGATTCCAGTGCCAGTTGCGGGCGGGTCTTGACCTTGAATTCGACGGGACGGTTCATCATCAGGCCACCTGCGCCACAAGCTGCTGGGACAGCAGGTGCTTGAGCAATGCACGGTAAGCCAGCACGCCACGGCTTTTACCGTCGAACTGCGACGGCGTGAGCCCGGCACGGCTGGCATCACGCAGGCGCGTGTCCACCGGGATGTAGCCATTCCAGATGGTCTCCGGGTAGGCGTCGCGCAGTACGCGCAAGGTGCCCAGGGACGCCTGGGTGCGGCGGTCGAACAGTGTGGGCACGATGCTGTAGGGCAGCGCCTGTTTGCGCGAACGGTTGATCATCGCCAGGGTGCTGACCATACGCTCCAGGCCTTTGACCGCCAGGTGCTCGGTCTGCACCGGGATCACCAGTTGCTGGCTGGCCGCCAAGGCGTTGACCATCAGCACGCCGAGCAACGGCGGGCTGTCGATGATGGCGTAGTCGAAGTCCTGCCACAGTTGCGCCAGGGTCTTGGCAATCACCAGGCCGAGGCCGCTCTGCCCCGGCGACTGGCGCTCCAGGGTGGCCAGCGCGGTACTGGACGGCAGCAGGGAAATGCTTTCGTTACTGGTGGGCAACAGCAATTGCCCGGGCAGGTCGGCCGGTACGTTGCCTTTGTGCAGGAACAGGTCGTAGTTGCTGTGCTCCAGCGCATCCGGGTCGTAGCCGAAATAGCTGGTCATCGAGCCGTGGGGGTCGAGGTCGACCACGACCACACGCTTGCCCGCCTCGGCCAGCAAGCCGGCTAAAGCGATGGAGGTGGTGGTCTTGCCGACTCCACCTTTTTGATTGGCAACTGCCCAGACTCTCATTCGGATGGTTCCTCCCGGTGGGCACACGCGCGACCGAGACATTGCATAAGGTTATTGAGCCGGCGACGGAGAATTGACGGCACTCTGCTGAACCGGCGGCTTTGCAGGGGCCGGTGCAGTTTGTGTGCCAGCGCGCTTCAAGGCCGCATCCGGTGTTGCATTGGCGGTACCGGTACCGGTCAGGCTACGGCGCACCTCCAGGTTTCGGGACACCACCAAGACCACCCGACGGTTGCGTGCGCGGCCTTCGAGCGTGGCGTTATTGGCCACGGGCTGGAACTCGCCATACCCCACCGACGCCAGGCGCCCAGGGTTCACGCCCTGCATCGCGAGCATGCGTACGATGCTCGCGGCACGGGCCGATGACAGCTCCCAGTTGGTCGGGTACTGAGCATTACTGATCGGCACATTGTCGGTAAAGCCTTCAACGTGGATCGGGTTTTCAAACGGTTTGAGGATCGCCGCGACCTTGTCGATGATGGTGAACGCCTGGTCGCTGGGCAACGCATCGGCACTGGCGAACAGCAGGCTGGAATTGAGTTCGATCTCTACCCACAACTCATTGCCGCGCACGGTCATCTGGTTGGAACTGATCAGGTCGCCAAACGCGGCACTGATGTCATCGGCGATGCTTTTCAGCGGATCACTGGTGCCGCCCACGCCGGCAGCGGTTTCGTCGCTGTCGTTGACCAGAGGCTTGGCCGGGGTCACGGTCTTGGGCCGCTCTTCGCCGATGGGGATCGGCTTGAGCGAGCGGTCGGCGTCATTGAACACACCGATCAGCGCCTGGGAAATGACCTTGTACTTGCCTTCGTTGATCGACGAGATGGAATACATCACCACGAAAAAGGCGAACAGCAAGGTGATGAAGTCCGCGTAGGACACCAGCCACCGCTCGTGGTTGACGTGTTCTTCAGGCTCGCGACGGCGACGGCTCATTGGCAATACTCCCCATCAATCCATGAAGCCCTGGAGCTTCAATTCGATGGAGCGCGGGTTCTCGCCCTCGGCAATCGACAGGATGCCTTCAAGCAGCATCTCGCGGTAACGGGACTGGCGCATGGCGATCGACTTGAGCTTGCTGGCCACCGGCAACAGCACCAGGTTGGCACTGGCCACCCCGTAGATCGTCGCGACGAACGCCACGGCAATGCCGCTGCCCAGTTGCGACGGATCGGCCAGGTTGCCCATCACATGGATCAGGCCCATCACCGCACCGATGATGCCGATGGTCGGCGCGTAGCCGCCCATGCTTTCAAATACTTTGGCGGCGTTGATGTCGCGGCTTTCCTGGGTGTAGAAATCCACTTCGAGAATGCTGCGGATCGCTTCCGGCTCGGCGCCGTCCACCAGCAATTGCAGGCCTTTGCGCGAGTAGCTGTCGGGTTCGGCATCGGCCACGCCCTCAAGGCCCAGCAGGCCCTCCTTGCGCGCGGTGAGGCTCCAGTTGACCACACGATCGATGCCACCGGCCAAGTCGACACGCGGCGGAAAAATGATCCAGATGAGGATTTGCATTGCACGCTTGAACGAACTCATCGGTGACTGCAGCAACGCGGCGCCCACCGTGCCGCCAATCACGATCAGCGCCGCCGGGCCATTGGCCAGGGCGCCAAGGTGACCGCCTTCGAGGTAGTTGCCGCCAATAATGGCGACAAACGCCAGGATGATGCCGATCAGGCTCAATACATCCATCAGAGGCAGGCCTCCACCAGATGCTTGCCGATGTCGTCCAGGCTGTAGACGGCGTCGGCCAGGTCAGCCTTGACGATGGCCATGGGCATGCCATAGATCACGCAGCTGGCTTCGTCCTGTGCCCAGATCGCACTGCCGCCCTGCTTGAGCAGGCGCGCGCCTTCACGGCCATCGGCGCCCATGCCGGTGAGCACCACCGCCAGAACTTTGTCGCCGTAGGACTTGGCCGCCGAACCGAAGGTGATGTCCACGCACGGCTTGTAGTTGAGGCGCTCATCGCCCGGCAGGATTTTGATCGCGCCACGGGCATCGACCATCATCTGCTTGCCGCCTGGGGCCAGCAACGCCAGGCCAGGACGCAGGATGTCGCCATCCTCGGCTTCCTTGACGCTGATGCGGCACAGCTTGTCCAGGCGCTCGGCGAAGGCTTTGGTAAACGCAGCGGGCATGTGCTGGATCAATACGATCGGCGCCGGGAAGTTGGCCGGCAATTGGGTCAACACGCGCTGCAAGGCTACCGGGCCGCCGGTGGAGGTGCCGATGGCGACCAGTTTATAAGCCTTGCGCTTGGGCGCAGGCGACTGGGCAGCCGCCGGTGCCGACGTGCGCACCGGCGGCACGGCAGGCCGTGCAACCGGCGCAGACGCCGGGCGACTGAACGAGGAACTGGTCGGCGCAGCCACCGGTGCCGGCGCAGGGGCTGGCGCGCTGAACAGGCTGCGGCGGTTGCTGCGGGAAATACTGTGGACTTTCTCGCACAGCAGTTGCTTGACCTTCTCGGGATTACGCGAGATGTCTTCGAAATTCTTCGGCAGGAAGTCCACCGCACCCGCATCCAACGCGTCGAGGGTCACTCGGGCGCCTTCGTGGGTCAGCGAGGAGAACATCAATACCGGGGTCGGGCAGCGTTGCATGATATGCCGAACTGCCGTGATGCCATCCATCATCGGCATCTCGTAGTCCATGGTGATCACGTCCGGCTTCAACGCAATGGCTTGATCAATCGCCTCTTTGCCGTTGGTGGCCGTGCCGACCACCTGGATGCTTGGATCGGCGGAAAGAATTTCCGAGACGCGGCGGCGGAAGAAACCCGAATCGTCCACCACCAGGACCTTGACTGCCATAAACACTCCGTTAGGTGGGGTGGGCAATACCGCCGTGCCCCACCAGAATCAAATACGCCGAGCGGCGTAACGCTTGAGCATGCTCGGAACATCGAGAATCAGCGCGATCCGACCGTCACCGGTGATGGTCGCACCCGACATGCCCGGGGTTCCCTGCAGCATTTTGCCCAAAGGCTTGATGACCACTTCTTCCTGGCCAACCAGTTGATCGACGACAAAGCCGATACGCTGGGTGCCCACGGAGAGAATCACCACATGGCCTTCGCGCTGCTCTTCATGGGCAGCCGAAGCAACCAGCCAGCGCTTGAGGTAGAACAGGGGCAACGCCTTGTCCCGTACGATCACCACTTCCTGGCCGTCGACCACGTTGGTGCGCGACAGATCGAGGTGGAAGATCTCGTTGACGTTGACCAGCGGGAAGGCGAATGCCTGGTTGCCCAGCATCACCATCAGGGTCGGCATGATCGCCAAGGTCAACGGCACCTTGATGACGATCTTGGAGCCCTGGCCCTTGGTCGAGTAGATGTTGATCGAGCCGTTGAGCTGGCTGATCTTGGTCTTCACCACGTCCATGCCCACGCCACGGCCCGACACGTCGGAAATCTCGGTCTTGGTCGAGAAGCCAGGGGCGAAGATCAGGTTGTAGCACTCGGTGTCGGTCAGGCGGTCGGCGGCGTCCTTGTCCATCACGCCACGCTTGACGGCAATATTGCGCAGAATCGTCGGGTCCATGCCCTTGCCGTCATCGGTGATCGACAGCAGGATGTGGTCGCCTTCCTGCTCTGCCGCCAGGATCACCTTGCCGCCACGGGACTTGCCCGAGGCTTCGCGTTCTTCCGGGGTTTCGACACCGTGGTCGACAGCGTTGCGCACCAAGTGGACCAGCGGGTCGGCCAGGGCCTCGACAAGGTTTTTGTCGAGGTCGGTTTCTTCACCCACCAGTTCCAGGTTGATCTCTTTCTTCAGTTGGCGCGCGAGGTCGCGAACCAGGCGCGGGAAGCGGCCGAAGACTTTCTTGATCGGTTGCATCCGCGTTTTCATCACCGCGGTTTGCAGGTCGGCGGTGACCACGTCGAGGTTCGACACGGCCTTCTGCATGGCTTCATCGCCACTGCTCAGGCCCAGGCGCACCAGGCGATTACGCACCAGTACCAGCTCGCCGACCATGTTCATGATGTCGTCCAGGCGCGCGGTATCGACCCGTACGGTGGTTTCGGCTTCACTGGCCGGTTTTTCCGCGACCGGTGCGGCAGCGGCACGCGCTGGAGCCGGGGCAGCAGCCGGCGCAGGCTTGGCGGCGGGCGCGGCGGCTTTGGCGGCAACCGGTGCCGCCGTGGCCGCAGCAGCGGCTGGGGCGGCAGCGGCGGCTGGGGCGACTTCGGTGAACTTGCCCTTGCCGTGCAAATCATCCAGCAACGCTTCGAATTCGTGATCGGAGATCAACCCATCGTCCGCAGGCTTGGCACCGGCAGCCGGTGTTGCGGGTGTAGCGGCGACGGCCGGCAAGGCGTCGGCCGCGAAGGTGCCCTTGCCATGCAACTGGTCGAGCAGCGCTTCGAATTCGTCGTCGGTGATGTCGGTGCTGACAGGTGCAGCGGGCGCATCCGCAGCAGGCTCGGCACCGGCAGGCGCCACGGCGTCGGCAGCGAACTGGCCCTTGCCGTGCAATTGGTCGAGCAAAGACTCGAACTCAGCGTCGGTAATGTCTTCGCTGCTCGGCGCGGCGGCCGGGGCAACGGCGGCTGGGGCTTCGGCCTCAGCCTTGACGGCACTGAGGGAATTGAGCAGTTGCTCGAACTCGCTGTCCGTCACATCCGCTTCAGGCTCCACCACCGGTTCCGGCGCGGCTTCGACCACCGGCGCTGCCGAGGTATCGGCCGGCTCGGCATAGCGCGCCAGGGCGGCCAGCAGTTCCGGAGTGGCTGCGGTGATCGGGGCACGTTCGCGCACTTCGCTGAACATGCCGTTGACCGCATCCAGTGCTTCGAGAATCACGTCCATCAACTCCGAATCAACGTGACGCTCACCCTTGCGCAGGATGTCGAACACGTTCTCGGCGATGTGGCAGCACTCCACCAGCTCATGGAGCTGGAGGAAGCCGGCGCCCCCTTTTACAGTATGAAAACCGCGAAAAATTGCATTGAGCAGGTTCGCATCATCCGGGCGGCTTTCCAGCTCGACCAGTTGTTCGGACAGTTGCTCTAAAATTTCGCCGGCCTCTACAAGGAAATCCTGAAGGATCTCTTCATCGGCGCCGAAGCTCATGTGGGTGCTCCTTAGAAGCCTAAACTGGATAACAGGTCATCTACGTCATCCTGACCTGACACAACGTCTTCACGTTTATCGGCATGAATCTGCGGACCTTCACCCTTGGCGAGATGTTTTTGTGGATCTTTTTCAGAAAGGATCGCTTCGCGGTCATGTTCGATGCCGGCAAAACGGTCTACCTGGCCGGCCATGAGTACCAATTTGAGCAGGTTGCTTTCCACTTCGGTGACTAACTGGGTCACACGCTTGATCACCTGACCGGTCAGGTCCTGGTAATCCTGGGCCAGCAGAATGTCATTGAGGTTGCTGGAAACCGTGCGGTTTTCTTGCTCGCTGCGTGACAGGAACCCTTCGACCCGACGGGCCAGCTCACGAAACTCCTCTGCACCGACTTCACGGCGCATGAAGCGGCCCCAGTCAACGCTGAGCGCCTGGGCTTCCGTGGCCATGCCGTTGACCAGGGGCGTGGCGTTTTCCACCAGGTCCATGGTGCGGTTGGCCGCCGCCTCAGTCAGCCTGACCACATAGGACAGGCGTTCGGTGGCGTCGGTGATCTGCGAAATCTCTTCGGCCTGGGGCATGTGCGGGTCAATCTGGAAATTGACGATTGCACTGTGAAGCTCGCGTGTGAGCTTGCCCACTTCCTGGTACAGGCCGCGGTCACGGGTCTGGTTAAGCTCATGGATTAACTGCACCGCGTCGCCGAAATGGCCTTTTTCAAGGCTGTCGACCAACTGGTGAGCATGCTTTTTCAGGGTCGACTCAAAGTCGCCCTGTGACGTTTCTTTATGCTCCATAGCTCCCCCGCGATGGCATCAGCCGTGGATGCGTTCGAAGATCTTTTCGATCTTCTCTTTCAAGGCCTGTGCAGTGAATGGTTTAACCACGTAACCGTTGACCCCGGCCTGGGCGGCTTCGATGATCTGTTCACGCTTGGCTTCGGCGGTCACCATCAACACGGGAAGGCTGCGCAATTTTTCGTCGGCACGCACGTGGCGCAACAAGTCGATACCGGTCATCCCCGGCATGTTCCAGTCCGTTACCAGAAAGTCGATGCTCCCGCTGTTGAGGATCGGAATCGCCGTAAGGCCATCATCCGCCTCGACCGTGTTTGTGAACCCCAGGTCACGCAACAGGTTTTTTATGATCCGCCGCATCGTTGAGAAGTCATCAACGATGAGGATTTTCATGTTCTTGTCCAATTCGACCTCCAAGCAGTCTTAAACGCGCCCAGCACCTGGACGCGCCATTTCAATCAACAGGCATACACAACAAGGACTGCCAGGGGCACCACGGGTCGAACCCGCGAAGGCCAATCACCTTCGCGGTATCGCTTTGCAGTGCTCCCCACACTGCCTGTCAGCGCGCTCGCCACTCTCCCAAACGCCCCCGCAAGCGGGCCGCGCACTGGCTGTGCAACTGGCTGACACGCGATTCGCTGACCCCCAGGACCTCACCGATTTCCTTGAGGTTCAGCTCTTCGTCGTAGTACAGCGCCAACACCAACCGCTCACGCTCCGGCAAGTTGGCAATGGCGTCCGCCAACGCCCCCTGGAAACGCTCATCTTCCAGGTCACGCGACGGCTCCATATGCGTGCTCGCGCCGTCCTCATGCAGCCCTTCGTGTTCGCCGTCCTGCAACAGGTCGTCGAAACTGAACAGGCGGCTGCCCAAGGTATCGTTCAAAATCCCGTAATAATCGTCGAGACTCAATTGGAGTTCGGCCGCAACTTCGTGATCTTTAGCGTCGCGACCGGTTTTTGCTTCAATTGCACGAATTGCGTCACTGACCATGCGTGTATTGCGGTGCACCGAACGCGGTGCCCAGTCACCTTTGCGCACTTCGTCGAGCATCGCGCCACGGATGCGGATCCCCGCATACGTCTCGAAACTCGCGCCCTTGCTCGCGTCGTACTTGGTCGACACTTCGAGCAGGCCGATCATGCCCGCCTGGATCAGGTCTTCGACCTGGACGCTGGCGGGCAGGCGTGCCAGCAGGTGATAGGCAATCCGCTTGACCAGTGGCGCATAGCGCTCGATCAACTCGCCCTGGCTGTCACGGGCAGACTTCTTGTATGCGTTATAGCCGTTCGCTGTCATAGCACCGGTCCTGCGCTCGTCTGATGCACCAATCGCTCGACGAAAAACTCCAGATGCCCCCGAGGGTTGGCAGGCAACGGCCAGGTATCGACCTTCTGGGCAATAGCCTTGAACGCCAATGCGCATTTGGAACGAGGGAACGCTTCGTAGACTGCACGCTGCTTTTGCACAGCCTTGCGCACACACTCGTCGTAGGGAACTGCACCGACGTATTGTAAGGCGACATCGAGAAAGCGATCCGTGACCTTGGTCAACTTGGCGAACAGGTTGCGACCTTCCTGCGGGCTCTGGGCCATGTTAGCCAGGACGCGGAAGCGGTTCATGCCGTAGTCACGGTTAAGCAGTTTGATCAGGGCGTAGGCGTCGGTGATCGAGGTGGGTTCATCGCAGACCACCAGCAAGACTTCCTGCGCCGCGCGCACGAAGCTGACCACGGACTCGCCGATCCCGGCGGCGGTGTCGATCACCAGCACGTCGAGGTTGTCGCCGATGTCACTGAAGGCCTGGATCAGGCCGGCATGCTGCGCCGGGCTCAGGTGCACCATGCTCTGGGTGCCGGAGGCAGCCGGCACGATGCGGATCCCGCCAGGGCCCTGGAGCAGCACATCGCGCAGCTCACAGCGCCCCTCGATCACATCGGCAAGGGTGTGTTTAGGCGTCAGTCCCAGTAGAACGTCGACGTTCGCCAGCCCCAGGTCAGCATCCAGCAGCATGACGCGACGGCCAAGCTCTGCCAGGGCCAGGGACAAATTCACTGACACGTTAGTTTTTCCGACGCCACCTTTGCCGCCGGTCACCGCGATCACCTGTACGGGATGCATGCTGCCCATTTTATTTCTTTACCTTGTCTTGCTTAGACGCAGGCTACATGGCTTGGCCGCGTGAATCGCTTGCAGACCATCGATGTAGGTACATTTCACGGTGTTCATCGCGCCTCAACCCACCCGTTTTGCCGGGTTGTGGTAAAGGTCGGCGAACATATCGGCCATCGCTTCCTCGCTAGGCTCTTCTTGCATTTGCACGCTGACGGCGCGGCTGACCAACTGATGACGACGCGGCAGATGCAAGTCATCCGGGATCCGCGGCCCGTCGGTCAGATAGGCAACCGGTAGTTCATGGCTGATAGCCAGGCTCAACACTTCGCCCAGGCTCGCGGTTTCATCCAGTTTAGTCAGGATGCAACCGGCCAGACCGCAACGCTTGTAGCTATGGTACGCAGCGGTAAGAACCTGTTTCTGGCTGGTGGTTGCAAGCACCAGGTAATTTTTCGATTTGATGCCACGCCCGGCCAGGCTTTCCAGTTGCATGCGCAACGCCGGATCACTGGCTTGCAGGCCGGCGGTGTCGATCAGCACCACACGCTTGCGCAGCAGCGGATCGAGCGCGTTGGCCAGGGACTGGCCCGGGTCGACGTGGGTGACCGGCACATTGAGGATGCGGCCCAGGGTCTTGAGCTGTTCCTGGGCGCCGATGCGGTAGCTGTCCATGCTCACCAGCGCGATGTTATTCGCGCCGTACTTGAGCACATAACGCGCCGCCAGCTTGGCCAGGGTGGTGGTCTTGCCCATGCCGGCAGGGCCGACCATGGCAATCACGCCGCCCTCTTCCAGAGGTTCGATTTCCGGGGTGCTGATCATCCGCGCCAGGTGGGCCAGCAACATGCGCCAGGCCTGGCGAGGCTCTTCGATTTCGGTGGTCAGGGCCAGCAGGTCGCGGGACAACGGGCCGGACAGGCCGATGCGTTGCAGGCGGCGCCACAGGTTGGCCTGTTGCGGTTTGCTGCCTTGCAGTTGGGTCCAGGCCAGCGAACCCAGTTGCACTTCCAGCAGTTCGCGCAGGCCGTTGAGTTCAAAACGCATCGAGTCGAAGACACGCTGGTCGACTGCGGCGGCCGGGGCTGGCGCAGCAGGACGCGGCGGTTCGATGAATGTTGGCTCAACCAGCGGCTCGGCGGCGGTCAGCGGCAGGCCGGCAAACAACTGGCGATTGGTGGTGGCATCGCTGTCGCCACGCATGCTCAGTTCAGCCTGGGCCGAGACGATGCGCGAAGCGGTCTTGCGCAGCTCGTCTTCAAGCTCCATGTTCGGCACACGCGGCGCCAATGCCGAGGGGGTGTAGTCCAGGGCAGCCGTCAGCTCGACACCGCCGGCAATACGACGGTTACCGATAATCGCGGCATCGGCGCCCAGCTCATCGCGGACCAGTTTCATGGCCTGACGCATATCGGCGGCGAAAAAACGCTTAACTTGCATAACCCACTACCCTCAGCCGTTGGGCCCTACTGTCGCGACGATAGTCACTTGCTTGTTGTCAGGAATTTCCTGATAAGCCAAGACGTGCAAATTCGGTACTGCCAGACGTCCAAACCGCGACAACATCGCCCGGACCGGACCCGCCACCAGCAGAATCACCGGTTGGCCCTGCATTTCCTGGCGCTGTGCGGCGTCGATCAACGAACGCTGCAGTTTCTCAGCCATGCTTGGTTCCAGCAGAACGCCCTCTTCCTGGCCTTGTCCTGCCTTCTGAATACTATTGAGCAATATCTGTTCCAACCTTGGTTCCAAGGTGATCACAGGCAGCTCGGAGTCAAGCCCTACAATGCTTTGCACGATTGCGCGGGACAATCCGACACGCACCGCCGCCACCAACGCGGCAGTATCTTGACTCTTGGCGGCATTGTTGGCGATAGCCTCGGCAATGCTGCGGATGTCGCGTACCGGCACCTGTTCGGCCAGCAGCGCCTGCAGCACCTTGAGCAGTTGCGACAACGACAGCACGCCCGGCACCAGTTCTTCCGCCAGTTTTGGCGAGGCCTTGCCGAGCAAGCCCATCAATTGCTGGACTTCTTCGTGGCCGATCAGCTCGTGGGAGTGCTTGTAGAGGATCTGGTTGAGGTGAGTGGCGACCACGGTACTGGCGTCCACCACGGTGTAGCCCAGGGACTGCGCCTGGCTGCGCTGGCTGATTTCGATCCACACCGCCTCCAGGCCAAAAGCCGGATCTTTGGCGGTAATGCCGTTGAGGCTGCCGAACACCTGGCCGGGGTTGATCGCCAGCTCGCGGTCCGGGTAGATCTCGGCTTCGGCCAGGATCACGCCCATCAGGGTCAGGCGGTAGGCACTCGGGGCCAGGTCGAGGTTGTCGCGGATATGCACGGTAGGCATCAGGAAACCCAGGTCCTGGGACAGCTTCTTGCGCACGCCCTTGATCCGCGCGAGCAATTGGCCGCCCTGATTGCGGTCTACCAGCGGAATCAGGCGGTAGCCGACTTCCAGGCCGATCATGTCGATCGGGGTCACGTCGTCCCAGCCCAACTCCTTGGTTTCCTGGGCGCGGGCTGGCGATGGCAGCAGTTCCTGCTGGCGCGCAACTTCTTGCAGGGCCTGGACCTTGACCGCATTCTGCTTTTTCCAGAACAGGTAGGCAGCGCCGCCGGCCAGGGCCGCCATGCTCAGGAATGAGAAGTGGGGCATGCCCGGCACGATGCCCATGATAGCCATGATGCCCGCCGCTACGGCCAGGGCCTTGGGCGAGGCAAACATCTGCCGGCTGATCTGCTTGCCCATGTCTTCGGAGCCCGAAGCACGGGTCACCATGATGGCGGCAGCTGTAGATAACAACAGTGATGGCAATTGCGCCACTAAACCGTCACCGATGGTCAGCAAGGCGTATACCTTGCCCGCATCGCCGAAAGTCATGCCGTGCTGGAAGATCCCGACCGCAATACCACCGATCAGGTTGATGAACAGGATCAGCAGCCCGGCAATGGCGTCACCGCGCACAAATTTGCTGGCACCGTCCATGGAGCCGTAGAACTCGGCTTCCTGGGCCACTTCCAGGCGTCGGGTCTTGGCCTGGTTCTGGTCGATCAAGCCGGCGTTGAGGTCGGCATCGATGGCCATCTGTTTGCCGGGCATGGCGTCGAGGGTAAAGCGCGCGCTCACCTCGGAAATACGGCCGGCACCCTTGGTCACCACCACGAAGTTGATGATCATGAGGATCGCGAACACCACGACACCGACCACGTAGTTACCGCCGATCACCACCTCACCGAAGGCCTGGATCACCTTACCGGCGGCGGCGTGACCGTCCTGGCCGTTGAGCATCACCACGCGGGTGGACGCCACGTTGAGCGCCAACCGCAGCAGGGTCGCCACCAACAGGATCGTCGGGAATACCGCAAAGTCCAGCGGCCGCAGGGCGTACACGCACACCAGCAGCACCACGACCGACAGCGCAATGTTGAAGGTGAAGAACACGTCCAGCAGGAATGGCGGTATCGGCAACATCATCATTGCCAGCATCACCAGCAACAACAACGGCACACCCAGATTGCCCCGCGAGAGGTCAGTCAGGGTCGTACGGGCCGTGCCGAGCATTTGAGAGCGATCCACCACCGGTATTCCTCGTTTCCTTGAAGCAAACTTTTGACGCCGGGAGGCGTCCTGGAGGCGGTATTGCAAGAAGCCTTCCAACTTTGCTTTTGAGGAGGTGGATCGCTACAGGCGCCCGAGTTCTATCGGATGTAAACAATCCAATTGTGGGAGGAGGCTTGCCCCCTCCCACAGTTGGATCGGTGTACATTCATTGCCGACAGCGAAACTAACGTCCACGGCTAGTTCACAGCCTTAACTTCAGTTGCCTGCAGTCCCTTGGGACCATTGGCAAGCACGTATTCGACCTTTTGGTTTTCATCCAGGCTTTTGAAACCGCTGGAAACGATCCCCGAGTAATGCACAAATACATCTTCAGAGCCGTCGTCCGGCTTGATGAAACCAAACCCCTTATCTACGTTGAACCACTTTACGATGCCGGTTGCCATTAACCTTCTCCACCCTGCTTGTTTTTAAGACCTGAGCCTTATCAAACGCGCTGGAAATAAGATTGACTACTGTCAAAGTTGACAGGTAGACGGCCGTTAGTGACGAGTGGTAAGAGATCAGGAATCGCGACGTAATTCCGGCGGAATCGGCAGGTCCTTGAGCGGATCCGGGCGCTTGCCTTTGCCCGCGCGGTATTGGCGGATCTGATAGACATACGCCAACACCTGGGCCACGGCCAGGTACAACCCTGCGGGGATTTCCTGGTCGAGGTCGGTGGAGTAGAAGATTGATCGCGCCAGTTCCGGTGATTCCAACAGCAGGATGTCGTGGGCCACGGCAATTTCGCGGATTTTCAACGCGGTAAAGTCGCTGCCCTTGGCCAGCAGCATCGGTGCGCCGCCCTTCTCCGGGTCGTACTTGAGAGCCACGGCGTAGTGGGTCGGGTTGGTGATGACCACATCGGCGTCGGGCACCGAAGCCATCATCTTGCGCTGGGACATTTCCCGCTGCAGTTGGCGGATGCGTTGCTTGACCTCGGGGCGACCTTCCTGGTCCTTGTGCTCGTCGCGCACTTCCTGTTTGGTCATCAGCAGTTTCTTGTGGCTTTCCCACAACTGGATCGGTGCGTCTACCGCCGCGATGATGATCAGCCCGGCGGCCATCCACAGCGCACTCCAGCCCACCACCTGCACGCTGTGGATAATCGCCGACTCCAGGGGTTCATGGGCGATGCGCTGCAGGTCGTCGATGTCGGCTGACAACACCATCAGTGCCACGAACAGAATCAGGATGAACTTGGCCAGGGCCTTGAGCAGTTCCACCAGTGCCTTGGCGGAAAACATGCGCTTGAGACCGGCCGCAGGGTTCATGCGGCTGAACTTGGGCGCCATGCTGCCGGCGGCGAACAACCAGCCACCGAGGGCGACCGGGCCGATCAGCGCAGCCAGCAGCAAGGTGATCAAGATGGGCTGCACCGCCAATATCGCGATCTTGCCCGAGTGCAGCAGGTATTGGCCCATGGAGCCGGGGTTAAGCAGCACATCGCGCGGCAAGGTGAAGTTGTGCTTCATCAGCTCCATCAGGTCCAGCGCCAGGCCGCCGCCGTAGATCAGCAAGGCACCGGCCCCGGCCATCATGGTCGCAACGGTGTTGAGCTCCTTGGAACGGGCAATCTCGCCCTTTTCCCTGGAGTCCTTTTTACGTTTCTCCGTGGGGTCTTCTGTTTTGTCCTGACCACTCTCGCTCTCGGCCATGGCTCAGCGCGCCCGTGCCAGATCACGTAAGAACTGCAAGGCGTCGGTCGCCAGCGGTTGATACTGATTGAGAATGTCGGCCAGGCCGACCCAGAAAATTCCCATGCCCAATACCAGGGTCAGCGGGAAACCAATCGAAAAAATGTTCAACTGCGGCGCTGCACGCGTCATGACGCCAAACGCGATGTTGACCACCAGCAAGGCCGTGATCGCCGGCAGCACCAGCAACAGCGAGGCACCAAGCACCCAACTGAGGCGCCCCACCAACTCCCAGAAGTGATTGACCACCAGTCCCGACCCCACCGGCAAGGTGGTGAAGCTTTCGGTCAGCACCTCGAACACCACCAAGTGGCCGTTCATGGCCAGGAACAACAAGGTCACCAGCATGGTCAGGAATTGCCCGATCACTGCCGCCGACACGCCATTGGTGGGGTCGACCATGGACGCGAAGCCCATGCCCATCTGGATCGAGATGATTTGCCCGGCGATCACGAACGCCTGGAAAAACAGTTGCAGCGAAAAGCCCAGCAGCGAGCCGATCAGGATCTGCTCGGCAATCAGCATCAGGGCACTGAGGTCGAGCGCGTTGACCGGGGGCATCGGCGGCAGGCCGGGCACGAGCACCACGGTAATCGCCACCGCGAAATACAGGCGGATGCGGCGCGGCACCAGGGTGGTACCGAACACCGGCATGCTCATCAGTACCGCCGTCACTCGGAACAACGGGAGGATGAACGAGGCCACCCAAGTGCTGATCTGGGTGTCGGTCAATGCCAGCAGCGATTGCATGCGGTCAGCCGATCAACTGCGGAATACTGCCGTACAGCTGCAGGATGTATTCCATGAAGGTTTGCACCAGCCACGGGCCAGCGACAATTAGCGTGATCAGCATCACCAGCAGGCGCGGCAGGAAGCTCAAGGTCTGTTCGTTGATCTGGGTCGCGGCCTGGAACATCGCCACCAGCAAGCCCACCAACAGGCTCGGCACCACCAGCACGGCAACCATCACGGTGGTCAGCCATAGCGCTTCACGGAACAGGTCAACGGCGACTTCTGGGGTCATGCTGCTTCACCTAACAAATCACACCCCTCCGAAACTGCCGGCCAAAGTGCCGATAATCAACGCCCAACCGTCCACCAGCACAAACAGCATGATCTTGAACGGCAACGAAATAATCAGCGGCGACAGCATCATCATACCCATGGCCATCAGCACGCTCGCCACCACCAGGTCGATGATCAGGAACGGGATAAAGATCATGAAGCCGATCTGGAACGCCGTCTTCAGTTCAGAGGTGACGAACGCCGGCACCAGGATAGTCAGCGGCGCCTGGTCCGGGGTCGCGATGTCGGTGCGCTTGGACAGGCGCATGAACAGCTCAAGGTCGCTGGAGCGAGTCTGCGAGAGCATGAAGTCCTTGATCGGGCCTTGCGCCCTGTCGATCGCGACCTGGGCCGTGATGGTCTCGGCCAGGTACGGTTGCAGGGCTTGCTGGTTCACCTTGTCGAACACCGGCGCCATGATAAACATCGTCAAGAACAACGCCATGCCGGTGAGGATCTGGTTCGACGGCGTCTGCTGCAGGCCCAGGGCCTGACGCAGGATCGAGAACACGATGATGATCCGCGTGAAGCTGGTCATCAGCATGACAAACGCCGGGATAAAGCTCAGCGCTGTCATGATCAGCAGGATCTGCAGGCTGACCGAATACTCCTGGGCCCCCGCCGCGTTGGTACCCAGCGTAATCGCCGGGATCGACAACGGGTCGGCGGCAAACGCCAACGGCGCAGCCAGCAACAGCATGAGCGTCAATAAAACGCGCATTACTTCTTATCCTTCTGATCCTTGCCCAGCAACTCCATCAGGCGCTGGGCGAATTCTGGCGTGGCGGGCTGGGATTGGGTGGTTTGCACCGGAGTCTTGAGCACGTGCAGCGGCGTGATTCGGCCGGGGGTAATGCCCAGCAGTATCTGCTCCTCGCCCACTTGCACCAGCACCAACCGGTCACGCGGGCCGAGGGCGCGCGAGCCGATCATTTCGATGACCTGGGCATTGCCCGGACCGATGCTCTGCACGCGACGCATCAACCAGGCCAACACGAAGATCAAGCCGACCACCAGCAACAGGCCCAGCACTAACTGCGTCAATTGCCCGCCGACACTGCCGCCGACGGGCGCAGCGGCAGCTTGGGCCACCGGCTCCGCCGCCCACGCCGCCAATGGCAGCGCGGCTAACAGTCCCACCATCAGCCGTTTCATATCAGCGCAACTTCTTGATGCGTTCGCTTGGGCTGATCACGTCGGTCAGGCGGATGCCGAACTTTTCGTTGACCACCACCACTTCACCATGGGCGATCAGGGTGCCGTTGACCAGCACGTCCAGCGGCTCACCGGCCAGGCGATCCAGCTCGATCACCGAGCCCTGGTTGAGTTGCAGCAGGTTGCGGATGTTGATGTCGGTGCTGCCCACTTCCATGGAGATCGACACCGGGATGTCGAGGATCACGTCCAGGTTCGGCCCATCGAGGGTCACCGGGTCGTTGTTCTTCGGCACGCTGCCGAATTCTTCCATGGGCAGGCGATTACCCGCTGGTGCTGTGGCGGCATCCGCGGCCAGCAGTGCGTCGATATCGTCCTGGCCAACATCGCCGGTTTCTTCCAGGGCCGCAGCCCATTCGTCAGCCAGGGCCTGGTCTTCGGCGGAAGTGTTTTCGTGTTCGGTAGCCATTACATGTCCTCGGCGGAGCAAACATTCATAAATAGGGATACATCAACAGCGGTGGCTCAGCGACGGGTGATCGACTCCACCACCTGCAGCGCAAGGTTGCCCTTATGGGAACCGAGCTTGACCTTGAACGACGGCACGCCGTTGGCGCGCATGATCATTTCGTCCGGCAATTCGACGGGGATGATGTCCCCCGGCTGCATATGCAAAATATCCCGCAGACGCAATTGGCGACGGGCGACGGTGGCGCTCAGGGGCACGTCGACGTCCAGCAGGTCTTCGCGCAGGGCCTTGACCCAGCGTTCGTCCTGGTCGTCCAGGTCGGACTGGAAGCCGGCGTCGAGCATTTCGCGCACCGGCTCGATCATCGAGTACGGCATGGTCACGTGCAGGTCGCCGCCACCGCCATCGAGTTCGATGTGGAAGGTGGACACCACAATGGCTTCGCTGGGGCCGACGATGTTGGCCATGGCCGGGTTCACTTCCGAGTTGATGTACTCGAAACTGACTTCCATGATCGCCTGCCAGGCTTCCTTCAAGTCAATGAAGGCCTGTTCCAGCACCATGCGCACCACGCGCAACTCGGTGGGGGTGAATTCACGGCCTTCGATCTTGGCGTGGCGGCCGTCACCGCCGAAGAAGTTGTCCACCAGCTTGAACACCAGCTTGGCGTCGAGGATGAACAGCGCGGTACCGCGCAGCGGCTTGATCTTGACCAGGTTGAGGCTGGTGGGCACGTACAGCGAATGCACGTACTCGCCGAACTTCATCACCTGCACGCCGCCCACCGCCACGTCCGCCGAGCGGCGCAGCATGTTGAACATGCTGATCCGGGTGTAACGGGCGAAGCGCTCATTGATCATCTCCAGGGTCGGCATGCGTCCACGGACGATGCGATCCTGGCTGGTCAGGTCATAACTTTTGACGCTGCCGGGCTCGGCAGCTATTTCAGTCTGTACCAGACCGTCGTCGACGCCATGCAACAGCGCGTCGATTTCATCCTGGGACAGCAGGTCCTGCACGGCCATGTGGTGATCCTACTGCAATACGAAATTAGTGAAGAGCGCCTGCTCGATCACGACTTTGCCGAGCTCCTTCTGGGCCACTTCCTGCACGCTGGCAGTGACCTTCTGGCGCAGCATTTCCTGGCCCACCGGGGTGGCCAGGGCGTCGAAACTCTGCCCGGAGAACAGCATCACCAGGTTGTTGCGGATCACTGGCATGTGCTCCTTGAGCGCCTCCAGGTCCGCCGCATTCCGCGCCAGCAAGGTGATGCTCACTTGCAGGTAGCGTTGGCGACCGTTCTGGTTGAAGTTGGCGACAAAGGCCGGAAGCATCGGCTCGAAGATTGCCGGTTGCTTGACGTTACTGGCAGTTTCAGCGGCAGGTGCCGGTTTGCTTGCACTGCTGTGCATGATGTACCAGGTGCCGCCCACCGAGGCGCCGATGGCCAGGAGCAGGCCCACGACAATCATCAGGATAAGCTTGAGTTTGCCTTTGCCTGCGGGTGCGGGTGCTTTTGCTGCGTCGTCGCTCTTCGCCATGCCAATAATCCGTCACTATTCGGGGATTCATAGATCTACGGGAAGGCAAGAGCAAGTGTTATGCCAGAGTTGTCTGGTAAGCGGAGACGAAGGAACACCACAAAACAATGTGGGAGGCGGCAAGCCCCCTCCCACATTTTGGATTTGTACTCGGCTCAAGTCAGGCGTAGTAATCGACGGCGCTGGAGCCGATCACCGTCGAAGTCACGGGCGCCACTGCTTCGGCCACATCAATGTGGTTGCCGCTGTCGCCGCTGTCGCCACCCCGCCCGCCACGACTAACGCCAGCAGTCTGGGCCTGCTGTTGCTGCTGCTCCTGGCCACGGGACTGGTCGGAGACATTCACGTCCACCTGCCCCATGCCCTGCTGGGCGAACATCTCCCGCAAGCGGCCGGACTGGCTTTCCAGCGCCTCGCGCACCACCGGGTGGGCGCTCATGAAGTTGACCTGGGCCTGCTGGTCGGCGGTCATGTTGACCTTGATATCCAGGCGCCCGAGTTCGGCCGGTTGCAACTGGATCTCAGCCGACTTGAGACTGGCGCTGGAGAGGTACATCACGCGGTTGACGATCTCGTCGGTCCAGCCGCTCTGGTGCATGGCCAGCGGTGCATTCGTCACCGGCGGCAAGGCATTCGCGGTTTTCGGCGTGGCCGCCTGGGTCAACGCGGCCAGGCGGTTGGCGAAGTCATCGACGCGGGTGTCGCTGCTGGCCTCCTTCAAGTCCTTGAGGCCACCTTCGATCAAGCCGCTGAAGGCCTTGTCGCCGCCCTGGTCCGTACTGTCCTTGGTGGCTTGCTGGTCGACCATGGTGGCCAGGCCGGCAGCAAAGTTCTGGGCGGCGGTTGGCTGGTCCTGGGTGGTCGGCGGGACGGTTTTGGCCGGTGCCTGGCTGCTGGCCGACACATGCCCGCCCTGCTCCATTGCCAGGCGTACGGCCGGCATGGCGTCCAGGGGATCGGCCTCAGGATCGAAGGCCGACGCGGCTTCCTCGGTCGCTGCGATTGGCGCTGCAACCACGGGTGCGGCCTTATCATCCTTGGCAGCGGCAACGGGTGCCGGGGTTTCCACCGGCACTGGCACCACCACCGGGGTGACCGTGGCAATCAATGCCGGGTCGACCTCCGGGTCCACCGGAGGCTGCTGCGCCAGGGCCGGATCCACAGGTGCATCGTCATCCTGGCTGGAAGTGTCGTCGGACGATGCCGCAGGCTTGGCAGGCAAGGTATTGCCGCTATCGGCAACCACTGGCGTGCTGGCGGCAGGTTTGTCGTTGCCCGCCGCAGGCTTGGCGCTGGCATCGGCAGGCTTGTCCCGCGTGGGCTTGGCCGAGTTGTCATCAGCCTTGACCGTGGGTTTGGAACCTTGGCTGGCGAACACTTGAGCGAAGCCAGGGCCCTTGTCCCGTGGGTCCGCAGCCACTGCCGGTGGATTGACGGCAGGCACTTGAGGCTTGGCCGCAGGGGCAGCCTGAAGAAGCGAATTCGGGGCGACTGGCATAGGTAAAGGTCTCCACTGCATGGGGATCGGGGATGCAGTATCAGGAGATATAGCAAGAGCCGGGCCAGGTTTTCAAACTGATGGAATCAAATCTGGAACCGCTGCCGCTCCGACTCATACATCGGCTTCACCAATGCAAACTCATGATCAATCTGGTCCACCAGCGCCCCCAGGTCCGCCGCAGCCTCAACGGACTCCGCCTCCAACCGCTGGCACAAATGCGCCAACCGCACTGCGCCGAGGTTGCCACTGCTGCCTTTGAAGCTATGGGCAATACGCCCCAGTGCCTTGGCGTCGTCCCGCGCCTTGCGCAACGCTTCGACGCGTTTTTGGGAGTCATCGAGGAAGGTATCGAGTAACTTGGGGTACTCGCCTTCCATGACCTCCTGCAAACCCGACAACACGTTCGGGTCCATATGAATCTCAGCCACTTGCTCGCTCCCTGATCAAGAATCGGCGGATTATGCCAGAGCCCCCCAGCAAAACTCTACGCAGACACTGCGCCCGCCGTCGGACCAGCGCACCTCGCTGCTCAGTTGGCGCACCAGGCTCAAGCCTCGGCCAGACAGACAGTCGATGTCCAGCGGCCGGGCCAGCACCTGCTCCACGTCGAACCCTTGCCCACTGTCTTCAAGGCACAGGGTCATCTTGCCGCCCGCCTCGGTGGGTACCACCTGCACATGCACCCGCACATAACCACTGTTTAACTGCGCCAGGCGGTCATTGCGCTGGCGATAATACTCGGTAAAGCCCTGGGCATCGCGCTTGAGCCGCGAGTCCAGGCCCAGCACACCATGCTCCAGCGCATTGGAATACAACTCGGCCATTACGCTGTAGAGCGCCCCGCTCTGCTCGCGCAGCCCCTGGATCTCCAGCAGCAGTTGCAGCAGGTAGGGCAAGGGGTTGTAACGCTTGAGGGTTTCGGCACGAAATTCGAAACTCACCGACCAATCCAGCGGGCACGACTGGCCGCTGTCGGCATACAACGGCCCGGTGGCCCGCAGCGGCTGCCCGGGACTCAGTGTGATCTCCACCATGCTCACGTCATCCCGCGTCACACCGCGAAAGGCCACCAGGGCCTGCTCGATGTCGTCGAACAGCCGGTCGGGCTCACGGTTGGCGGCAAAGACCTGCTGCAAGCGCTCAACGCCAAACAGCTGGTCATTGGCGTCGGCGGTATCCAGCACACCATCGGACAACAGGAACACCCGGTCACCCAGGGCCATCGGCCAGACTTCGGTGCGATCATCAAAGGCTTGCACCGACAGCACCCCCAACGGCAAATGCCGCGACTGCAGCGGCGTGCGCTTGCCGCTGGCGACTTCATGCACATAGCCTTCGGGCATGCCGCCGTTCCACACCTCCACCACCCGCCGCTGCGTGCTCAGGCACAACAAGGTGGCGCAGCAGAACATGTCCACCGGCAGGATGCGCTTGAGCTTGGCATTCATCTCCTGCAGGACCTGCGCCAGGCCGTAGCCCTTGGCGGTCATGCCGTAGAACACTTCCGCCAGGGGCATGGCGCCCACCGCCGCCGGCAGGCCATGGCCGGTGAAATCGCCGAGCAACACGTGCATGTCACCCGACGGCGTGTACGCCGCCAGCAGCAGGTCACCGTTGAACAGCGCATAGGGCGATTGCAGGTAGCGGATATTCGGCGCCGCGTTGATGCAGCCCGAGTGGGCGACTTTATCGAACACCGCCTTGGCCGCCCGCTGCTCACGCAGCAGGTAGTCATGGTGCCTGGCGATCTGGTCGCGCTGCTGCAGCATGGTGGCTTGCAGCCGACGCAGGCGGTCCATGGCGTTGATCTTGGCCGCCAGGATCAGTTGGTTGTAGGGTTTGGGCAGGAAATCATCGCCGCCGGCATCCAGGCACTCGGCCAGGGCGGCACTTTCGCGCAGGGACGTGAGGAAGATGATCGGCACCAGCTCTTCCCCCGCCAACTGCTTGATCCACCGCGCGGCGGCCAAGCCATCCATCACGGGCATGATCGCGTCCATCAACACCAGTTGCGGACGCTCGCGCGCGAACAGTTCAACGGCCTCCTCGCCATTGGTCGCTGTGAGCACCTGATGCCCCTGGCGCCGCACAATGGTCGACAGCAACAGCAGGTCGGCGGCGCTGTCTTCGGCGATCAGGATCGTCAGCGGCTCAACAGCGGGGGCCTGGGCGCTCAATTGATGTCGAACAATTTGTCGAAGTTGGAGATGGCGAGGATTTTGCGCACATCGGAGTTGGTGTTGATCACCTGGACCTCCGCCTCATCGCCGCCGGCATGGTCCCTCAACAGCAGGAGCATGCCCAGGGCCGAACTGTCCATATAAGTGGTTTCTTTCAGGTCGACCACATACAACTCAGGCACCTTGTAGAAACGCTCGTAAGCGTCACGAAATGTCTGGTGGCTGCTGAAATCGAACCGCCCCTTGATTACGATCGTCAACTTCTTCCCGTCCAGGGATACTTCTGACTCGATTGACATGCGACTGCTTCCTTGTCATAGACATAGACACAAGGTGTAGCAGGCGAATGGGATACCAGCAACACAGCAGATCAAATGGGGGGGGCGGGCAACCGTCAGTATTGTGATTGGCGCGGGAGGCGCTGGGACAGTTCGTCGAGCAATTTCTGCTCGCGCTTGTCTTCCAGCGCTCGCGCTTCGTCGATGTAGCGCTGCACCAATTTACGCAGCCCTTCGACGCGAGCGAAGGCTTGCTGCCAGCTCTCGCGGGCCTTGTCGAGGTTGTTCTGGTGCCAAGCAAGGCTTTGGCGCTGCTGGCCGACGGCAGTTTCCAGCTGATTGAGAAAGCCCTGGTAACCCATCAACCATTGGCCCGACACCCCCTGGGTGCCGCGCTCGATCCATTGCTGCTGGTACTCGCCGCGAAAGCGCTCCAGGTCGCCCAGCTTGCTTTCCGCCAAGCGCACTTGGCCCTGGAAGTAACCCAGGCGCTGGACGGCGGTTTTTTCGGCCTTTTCGGCCATGTCCACCACCGGGGCCAGGCGCGCTGCGCGGCTGTTGGCCATGGCTTAACCGCCTGGCGCAGGGGCAAAGATGGACTGCAAATGCGCTTCGCTTTCACCCATGCTGATCTTGTCGTTGAGGCCCTGGCGCAAATAGGTCACCAACTTCGGTTGCAGCGCGATCGCCAGGTCCGTGTCGCGGTCACCACCGGCCACGTAGGCGCCAACGCTGATCAAATCGCGGCTCTGTTGATAACGCGACCACAGCTGCTTGAACTGCTGCGCGCGGGCCATATGCTCCGGCGTGACCACCGCCGGCATGACCCGGCTGATGGACGCTTCAATGTCGATGGCCGGGTAGTGCCCCTCCTCCGCCAGACGCCGTGACAGCACGATGTGGCCGTCGAGCACACCCCGCGCCGAGTCGGCGATGGGATCCTGCTGGTCATCGCCTTCGGACAATACGGTGTAGAAGGCGGTGATCGAGCCACCGCCAGCCTCGGCATTCCCGGCGCGCTCCACCAGCTTGGGCAGCTTGGCGAACACTGACGGCGGGTAGCCCTTGGTGGCTGGCGGCTCGCCGATGGCCAGGGCGATTTCCCGCTGGGCCTGGGCGAACCGGGTGAGCGAGTCCATCAGCAACAGGACGTTCTTGCCCTTGTCGCGAAAATATTCGGCGATGCGCGTGCAGTACATGGCCGCGCGCAAACGCATCAGCGGTGCATCATCCGCTGGCGACGCAACGACGACCGAACGCTTGAGGCCTTCTTCGCCGAGGCTGTGTTCGATGAACTCCTTCACCTCGCGGCCCCGCTCGCCGATCAGGCCCACCACGATAATGTCGGCCTCGGTAAAGCGCGTCATCATGCCCAGCAGCACCGACTTACCCACCCCCGTACCCGCGAACAGGCCCAGACGCTGGCCACGGCCGACCGTCAATAAACCGTTAATGCTGCGAATGCCCACGTCCAGCGGCACGCTGATGGGGTTGCGGTTGAGCGGGTTGATCGTGGGGCCGTCCATCGGCACCCAGTCTTCGGCTTTCATGCCGCCCTTGCCGTCCAGCGCGCGACCGGCGCCGTCCAGCACCCGGCCGAGCATGCTCATGCCCATGGGCAGGCGACCGGTGTCGGCCAACGGGACCACGCGGGCGCCGGGGGCAATACCGGCCAGGCTGCCGACGGGCATGAGGAAAATCTTGTTGCCGGAAAAGCCCATCACTTCGGCTTCGACCTGCACCGGGTGGTAGCTGTCGTCGTTGATCACCATGCAGCGGCTGCCCATGGCGGCGCGCAGGCCTTCGGCTTCGAGGGTCAGGCCGACCATGCGCAACAGGCGCCCTTCGAGGATCGGCTGGCCAGGCAATTCGGTGGCCTCGGCATAGCCGCCCAGGCGCTTGGCGAAGCTGGTGCGATCAAGGCGCATCGGGGGCGTCCAGGTCTACGCTCAGGTCCGGCTCGGCGGGGTTCAGCGCCTGCTCGTGTTGTTGATCAAGCAGCTTGGCCATGATCTGGCTGATGCGGGTTTCCACCGTGGCATCGATGCGGCTGTGCTCGGTCTCGACCCGGCAACCGCCGGGCTGCAGCGCCGCATCTTCGACGATGCGCCAGGTTTCTTCGTGGCGCTCGCGCATCGCTTTGACCTGCTCGAAGTCCTGCGGGTTGATGTACAGCCGCACATTGCCGACGCCCAGGGGCAGCAGCTTTAGGGCTTCGCGCATCACGCTTTCGATCTGGCTGGAATCCAGCACCAGTTCGCGCTGGATCACCTGGCGGGCGATGTGCTGCACCAGACCGACCATGGATTTTTCGATCTGCGAATCCTGCTCGGCGATAGGGGCGAACAGGTTGCCCATCAGCCGCTCCAGGCTCGACAGCTTGACGCTCAGCGCCGCCTCGGCCTCCTGGCGAACCTTGAGGGTGGTGCTGCGAAAACCGTCTTTCTCGCCCGCGGCGAAACCTTCGTTGTAGGCCTCCTGACGAATGCTTTCCAACTCTTCCAGGGTCAGTGGCTGGACTTCCTCCAGCGGCACTTCTTCCATTTCCACTGGAGGTTCTTCCACCGGTTCCGGCTCAGGCTCGGGCACATGCGGATCGAAGCTGGGCAACGACCAGATGTCGAACCCACCGACGTCCCGTGCGCGAATCAGATCGCTGGGCGCCTCATCTTTGTTCGACATGGGTAGCGCCTTAGATCATTTCTTCGCCGCCCTTCCCGCCGAGAACGATTTCTCCGGCTTCGGCCATACGGCGGGCAATGGTGAGGATTTCTTTCTGCGCGGTTTCCACGTCGCTGACGCGTACCGGGCCTTTGGCTTCCAGGTCGTCGCGCAACAGCTCGGAGGCACGTTTGGACATGTTCTTGAAGATCTTCTCCTTGACGCCTTCGTCCGAGCCCTTGAGGGCCAGCACCAGCACGTCGGAGGACACCTCGCGCAGCAGCGCCTGGATGCCACGGTCGTCGACATCGGAGAGGTTGTTGAACACGAACATGAGGTCTTCGATCTGGCCGGACAGGGTGTCGTCGATCTCGCGGATCGAGTCCATCAACTGGCCTTCGACCGAGCTGTCGAGGAAGTTCATGATGTCGGCCGCACGCTTGATGCCACCCAGGGTGGTCCGCGAGGCGTTCGAGTTACCCGAGAACTGTTTCTCGAGAATCGTGTTGAGTTCTTTCAGGGCCGCGGGCTGCACGGTGTTCAGCGACGACACGCGCAGGATGATGTCCAGGCGCACTTTATGGTCGAAGTGGCCGAGTACTTCACCGGCCTGGTCCGGGTCGAGGTAGGCCACCACGATCGCCTGGATCTGCGGGTGCTCGTAGCGGATCACATCGGCGACCGCGCGCGGCTCCATCCACTTGAGGCTGTCCAGGCCGCTGGTGTTGCCGCCCAGCAGGATGCGGTCGATCAGGCCGTTGGCTTTGTCTTCGCCCAGGGCCGAGGTGAGCATCTTGCGGATGTAGCTGTCGGAGCCGACGCCCAGGCTGGTCTGGTCGCCGACGATCTCGACGAACTCGCTCATCACCTGCTCGACCTGCTCACGGTGCACATTGCGCATCTGCGCCATGGCCACGCCCACACGCTGGACCTCTTTGGGTCCCATGTGACGCAACACTTGGGCAGCGTCGGTTTCACCGAGGGACAGCAGCAGGACTGCGGCTTTATCGACCTTGGTGAGTTTGGCAACAGCGGCTCGACTATCACTCATCTGCGTTAATCCACTCTTTCACGACCTGGGCCACACGGCCCGGGTCTTCTGCTACCAGACTTTTGATTGCGTTCAACTGAGCGTCGTAACCTTCGCTCGGGCTTGGCAACAGGATGCTTTGCGGGCCACCAAGGCTGACGCGGTCGTTGGCCAGTTCGCCATCCAGGCCGCCCATGCCACCCAACTCGACATCGCTGCCGCCGAAGGCCGCCAGTTGTTTCTTGCCGTTGCCGGTGATGTTGTTGAGCACCGGGCGCAGCACACCGAACACCAGCACCAGGATGAACAACACACCCAGCACTTGCTTGACGATGTCCCAGAACCACGGCTGGGTGTAGAACGCCGCTTCGGCGATCACTTCACCACGCTCGGCGGAGAACGGCATGTTTATCACGCTGACGCTGTCACCACGACTGGCGTCAAAACCAACGGCGTCCTGCACCAGGCGCGTGAAACGCGCCAATTCGTCGGCGCTCCACGGCGCGCGTGTTACGGCACCGTCAGCGGCGTTGACCTTGACCTGGTCATCGACCACCACCGACACCGACAGGCGATTGACGCGACCCTGCTGCTGCTTGGTGTGGCTGATGGAACGGTCGAGTTCAAAGTTCTTGGTGGACTGGTTACGCTTGTCCGCCGGATAAGGCGCGAGCATCGGCTGGCCGGTGGCCGGGTCCATGATCTGCTGGCCGTTGGCGTCCAGCAACGGTTGGCCTGGCTGGATCGCGCCAGCGGTAGCAGCGGCGCCACCGGTGGTTTGCGGCGCCGAGGCCGGGGCTGGCGGCTGGTTGCTCAGGGCACCCGGCACACCTTGCGGGCCATTGCTGGCGGTGCGTTGTTCACTGGTCGATTGCTCACTGCGCAGGGCCGGCTGGTCCGGGTTGAACTGCTCGGAGGTCGACTCGACGGCGCTGAAGTCCACATCGGCAGACACTTCCGCCTTGTAGCGGTCATTGCCCAGCACCGGTTGCAGGATGTTGTGCACACGCTGGGTGAGCATGCTTTCCATGCGGCGGCTGTAGTCGAACTGCTTGCCGGCCTGGGTCAGCGCGGAGTTTTCGGCCATGTCGGACAGCAGGTTGCCCTTCTGGTCGACGACGGTGATTTGCGACTTGCTCAGTTCCGGAACGCTGGTGGCCACCAGGTTGATGATCGCCAGCACCTGGCCAGGCTCCAGGGAGCGGCCGGAAAACAGCTCGACCAGTACCGAAGCACTTGGCTTGCGCTCGTCGCGCACAAACACCGAGCTTTTCGGGATCGCCAAGTGCACGCGGGCAGCTTTGACGTTGTTCAAGCTGGAGATGGTGCGGGCCAGCTCGCCTTCAAGGCCACGACGGTAGCGGGTGGCTTCCATGAACTGGCTGGTCCCCAGGCCCTGGTCCTTGTCGAGGATCTCGAAACCGATATTGCTGTCGGACGGGGTCACGCCAGCAGCGGCCAGCTTCATGCGGGCACGGGCCACATCGTCGGCCTTGACCAGCAAGGCGCCGGAGTTGGGCTCCACGGTGTAGGCGATGTCGGCGGCGGCGAGGGTTTCCATGATCTGCTTGGAATCCATGCCCGCCAGGCTGCCGTACAGCGGCCGGTAATCGGGTTGCTGCGACCACAACACCACGGCAAAACCAATCGCCACGCTGGCAGCCAGGCCGACCATCAGGCCCACCTGACGCAGCATGGTCATTTCCGAGAGGTTTTCCAGGAACGACAGGCCAAACAGCGGCGGCTTGCCGTCTGCCTTGGCGGGTACGTTGTCGGAGACTGCTTCTGCCATGACTTAGATCTCGCCCTTAAACCGGCATCTGCATGATGTCTTGATAGGCCTGGACCAGCTTGTTACGCACTTGGGTCAGGGCCTGGAAGGAGACGCTGGCCTTTTGCGAGGCGACCATCACATCGGTGAGGTCCACACCGCTTTTGCCGATCTCGAACGCATTGGCCAACTGACTGGAGGCTTGCTGGGTGTCACTGACTTTGTTGATGGCCTGGCCGAGCATATCGGCGAAGCTGCTTTGGCCCAGTTCCGGCGCTGGCGCGACGGATTTCGGTTGAGCCATGGCATCCATTTGCATGGCGCGCATATCCAACATCAACCGATTGAACTCAATACCCTGGCTCATGACCTTCTCTCTCCAACCCGCAAATTTTTGACACTACGCAGCGATTACTAGGGGAAGTAGCAACAAGGGTGCCAGCTCTGTATCAACTCGTAAGAAAAGGCGACAAACCTTGTCGACCTTGTTACCGGTTACGTGGCGAACAAATACGCTTCCACGTCCATCCCGGCGTCGCGCATCTGCGCCAGCTTGTAGCGCAGGGTGCGCGGGCTGATACCCAGGCGCTCGGCAGCCTCTTTGCGGCGGCCGCGCTCGGCGCGCAGGGTGTCGATGATCATCTGGAATTCGCGGCGACGCAGGTCGTCACCCAGCCCTCCGGCAGGCTCGGCCTCGGCAACCACTGGCGCGGGCGCCAACGTAGGCAGCGGTGCCGTACCGCTGCCCATGGCCAGGCAGAAATCCTGGGGCTGGATCAAGCCGCCCTGCTGCAAAATCAGCGCGCGCTGGATGGCGTTGTCCAATTCCCGCACGTTGCCGGGCCATGGATAGCTGATCAGGCAGGCCTGGGCTTCGGCGGACAGCCGCGCCTGGGCGTGCTTCATTTTTTTGACGTGGTTGTTCAGCAGGCGCTCGGCCAGCGGAATGATGTCTGCCGGGCGCTCACGCAACGGGCGCCAGGCCAGGGGGAACACCGAGAGGCGGTAGAACAGGTCTTCCCGGAAGCGCCCCGCCGCCACTTCGCCAGCGAGGTCGCGGTTGGTGGTGGCGACCACGCGGATATCCAGCTGGATCGGCTTGCGCGCGCCGACTCGCTCCACTTCGCGCTCCTGCAGCACCCGCAATAGCTTGGCTTGCAGGCCCAGGGGCATTTCCGAAATCTCATCCAGCAGGATGGTGCCGCCATCGGCCTGTTCGAACTTGCCCGCCTGGGCCGCGATGGCGCCGGTGAACGAGCCCTTTTCGTGGCCGAACAGCGTGGCTTCGAGCATGTTGTCGGGGATCGCCGCGCAGTTGATGGCGATAAACGGTTGCTGGGCGCGGGTCGACTGCTGGTGGATATAACGCGCCAGCACCTCTTTACCAGTACCGGACTCACCGGAGATCAGCACGGTGGAATCACTGCGCGCCACGCGGGCGGCCAATTCGAGCAATTGGGCACTGGCGGGTTCGAAGGCAATGGGCCCCTCGCCTTCGCTGGCCGGAATCACGCCCAGGGCGTGGCGCGCGACCAGCTCGATCAGGGCTTTAGGCTCAAAGGGTTTGACCAGGTAATCCGCCGCGCCCTGACGCATCGCGTCCACGGCACGCTCAACGGCACCGTGGGCGGTCATCAGCAGCACCGGCAGTTGCGGCTGACGCGCACGCAGCAGGCCGAGCAACTGGTGGCCGTCCATGCCGGGCATGTTCACGTCGCTGACTACCAGGCTGAAGGTTTCCTGCTCCACCGCCTCCAAGGCGTCCTCGGCAGACCCGACCGCCCGGTAGTCATGGCCCGCCAACAACAGCGTGTCAGCCAATGCTTCACGCAGGGCGCGATCGTCTTCCACCAACAGAACCTTGATAGCCATATCCTTACTCCGCGCTTGCCGCGCAAGAAAACAGCGGCAAGGTCATCAATGCACAGGTGCCACGCCCAACGCGGGAATGCAGCTGCAATTCTCCCTGATGGGCACGTGCCACGGCCTTGACCACGGTCAGGCCCAGGCCGGTGCCGTTGGTCTTGGTGGTAAAAAACGGTTCACCCAGGCGCTTGAGCACCACCGGATCGATACCGCTGCCGCTGTCGCTGACGCACAGGCGCAGAGTTTGTTCGCGGTTGTACAGGTGCACCTTGAGCCGCGCGCCGGGGCCGCTGGCCTGGGTGGCGTTTTCGATCAGGTTGAGCAGCGAGCCCACCAGGGTGTCGCGGTTGCAGAGCAGCTCGCCGAGGTGGCTGTCGCACTGCCAGCGCACTTGCACGCCTTGGATATGGGCAGCAGCCGCAGCTTGCAGGGCCTGCATCAGCTGGGCCGGCGTCACGCGGTCGGTCAGCGGCAATTCGCCGCGGGCAAACACCAGCATGTCGCGTACCTGGTGCTCCAATTCATGCAGGCGCTCCTTGAGGCGCCCGGCAAAACGCTGGTGGGTGGCGGCGGGTAATTGTTCATCAGTCAAATGACTGGCGTAGATCAACGCGGCCGACAACGGCGTGCGGATCTGATGCGCCAACGAAGCGACCATCCTGCCCAAAGACGACAAACGCTCATGGCGCGCCAACTGGTCCTGCAGGTGACGGGTTTCAGTCAGGTCGTTAAGCAGCACCAGTTGCCCCGGCTCCGCATCCAGGGAACGGGTGGCAATGGACAGGCGACGCCCGTCTTTCAGGGAGATTTCGTGGCCATCGTCCTCACGCGGCGCAAAGCAGCGGGTGATGACGTGTCGCCACAGCTCGCCTTCCAGCGGCAGGCCAAGCATGTCGCAGGCCGCCGGATTGGCTTCACGCACGCGGCCGTCTTCATCGATGACAATCACGCCACCGGGTAACAGCGACAGCAGGTTTTGCAGGCGGTTGGCCAGGCGCTCTTTTTCGGCGAGCTCTTCCATGCGCTGGGCACTGACCACCGCCAGTTCGCCTTTCAGCTCGGAGACCCGGGCTTCCAGCAGGCTGTAGGAGTCGGTCAGCTGGCTCGACATCTGGCTGAACTGCGAGAACGCCTGTTCAAGACCCTGGCGGGTCGGCGGCTCGACAGGCGGAACCAGCCCCTGGATGGCAGGGGCCGAAGATAGTTGGGCGGCGTGGGGCATCATGCTCTCTCGCTTGGCTGACCGTCAGTTAAACGGAACGTTGCGAGAGCTGTAGCAATAGTTGTGCCGAAAAAAAACCGCTGAAATATCAGCGGCTTGGAAAACAGGCGTCAATCATCTGCCTGTTCATCACCGTCTTTGCGGCTCATTCCGTACTTGCGCATCTTCTCCACCAGGGTGGTTCGACGGATGCGCAGGCGCTCGGCGGCACGGGCGACGATGCCGTTGGCGTCGTCCAGGGCCTGCTGGATCAGCCCCTGCTCCAGGTTGCCGAGGTAGTCCTTCAAGTCCAGGCCTTCAGGCGGCAACATGGCGGTGGAGCCGAAGTCCGGGGCGTGGCCGTTGATGGCGACCCGTTCTTCCATGTCGCTGCGCAGGCTGTCGACCAGTTGCTCGTCTTCGTCGTCGACGTAGCGGAATTTCTTCGGCAACTCGACCACGCCGATCACACCGTAGGGATGCATGATCGCCATGCGCTCTACTAGGTTGGCCAGTTCACGGACGTTGCCCGGCCAGCCGTGGCGGCACAGGGACATGATTGCGGCCGAATTGAAGCGGATCGAACCGCGCTTTTCGTGTTCCATGCGCGAGATCAGCTCGTTCATCAGCAGCGGGATGTCCTCCACGCGCTCACGCAGCGGGGCCATCTCGATCGGGAATACGTTGAGGCGGTAGTACAGGTCTTCGCGGAAGCTGCCGACCTCGATCATGCTTTCGAGGTTCTTGTGGGTTGCGGCGATGATGCGCACGTCGACGCTCTGGGTCTTGTTGCTGCCCACGCGCTCGAAGGTGCGCTCCTGCAATACGCGCAGCAGCTTGACCTGCATCGGCAGCGGCATGTCGCCGATTTCGTCGAGGAACAGGGTGCCGCCGTTGGCCAGCTCGAAACGCCCGGCACGGCTGGTGATCGCCCCGGTAAAGGCGCCCTTCTCGTGGCCGAACAGTTCGCTTTCGAGCAGCTCTGCCGGGATCGCCCCGCAGTTGACCGGCACAAATGGCCCGTCGCGGCGCTTGGAGTGGTAGTGCAGGTTGCGCGCGACCACTTCCTTGCCGGTGCCCGACTCGCCAAGGATCAGCACGCTGGCGTCGGTATCGGCCACCTGCTGCATCATCTGGCGCACGTGCTGGATGGCACGGCTGGTGCCGACCAGGCTGCGGAACAGGTTGGGTTCGCGGTGGCGACCGCGCTCGCGGGCCTGGTCGTACATCTCGCGATAGACCTGGGCACGGTGCAGGGAATCAAGCAATTTGCTGTAGCTGGGGGGCATTTCCAGGCTGGAAAGCACGCGGCGGCGCTGGTCTTCCGGCAGCTCGACAGAAGAAATATCACCGATTAGCAACACCGGAAGGAACTCATCCCAGGTAGACAGTGTCTTTAACAAGCCCAAAACACCACCTGGAGCGTTTACCGTCCCGATCAGCACACAAATGACTTCACGGCTCGACGACAACGAGCTGGACACCTGCTGCCAATCATGGCTGCCGCAGGGCAGATTTTCTTCGCCAAGAAAATTCAAAATCACCGCCAAGTCGCGGCGGCGGACGCTATCGTCATCGATCAGCAGAATTTTGGTTTCACGCCACATGCAATAGCAACTTCCCTAGTAAAACTTCCTGCCCCGAGATTGTGGGCAATCGAGGCGCCTGTAAGACTTCTTACCTTACTAGACGTCTGAAATCTGAAAACAGCACTAGTTAAGTCAAAAAAGCTGGTACGGTCAAATTTATGACGCACCGGTAGGATTAACTGCGACTGTTCAACCGAACAGATGGTAAACCTTTGACGCATTTTTCGCTTGGTTGATCTGCGACATCTCTTCAAAAATCGCCTGGCGCTCGCCGGTCGTCACCTCAAGCAACTGCTGATATACCACCAACAGGCTCTCAAGCTTCTCGCGCAGCGCATCTTCATCCACTGGCGCTTCGCTGAGCACCTCATCGATCACCGCGCGGCAACCCAGGTCCAACTCGCCAACGGCCTCCCAATTGCGCTCGGCCAGCGCGCCGATCAGGGCTTCGCGGGTTTCGTCGATGCGTTGCAGTGCTTGGCTCATGATCTGTACCTCAAGGCGATCCGCCTTATTGTGGAGCGATGGCATCCCAGCCGGTTTTGACTGTAATCAGCAGGCGGGCGACTTCGTCGATCATCTCGGCGTCATTGACTTGATTCGCCTCGACCAGACGATTGCCCATGTAGTTGTACAGGGCGTCCAAACGCTGTATCGCTTCCGGATCTTCGGCTTTCTCCGGCTCCAGACCATCGCGCAGGCCGGAGATAATTTCGATCGCCTTGCCCAGCAACAGCCCTTTCTGGGCGATATCACCGCGACTCAACGCCCCCTTGGCCTGCGCCATACGGTCCAGGCCACCTTCCATCAGCATCTGCACCAGACGATGCGGGCTGGCCTCGGAGACCTGAGCATGGGAATTGACCTTCTGGTACTGGCGAAGGGCTCTCATCGGGTTCATGTTGCTACCTCGTTACTGGCGACAATCGAATAGGTTTGCTTAACCAGTTTTTCGACTGAGGCGACAAAAACTTTAATCCAGAACCATGGGCCAGGGCCCTGAATCAGGGCCCACGGCGCGCCGTCCATCAGCTCGACTTCGGATTGTTCAGCGAGTTGAGGGTGGTCATGATGCTGGAGCTGCTGGAGTTGATCTGGGCGATCATGGTGTCCATGGCGGTGTACTTGGCCGTCAGGGACTTCTGCAAGGCATCCATGCGCCGCGTCAGGTCATCCGTCTCTTTGGTCAAGTCGGTCAACTTGTTGTTGAGATCGGTGGCACGGGTCGCCAGCGTGCCGGTGGTGCCGACATAACTGTTAGTCGCCTTGTTCATCCGCGTGATCAAGCCCGTGTCGCCCGTGAACAGCTTGGCGATATCGCCGGCGCCTTTAACTACTGCCGCGTTCCAGGTTTTGTCATCCAGGCTCAACAGCCCGGTTTTCTGGTCAGTGGTTACACCCATCTGTGCCAAACTGGAAATACTGCCTGCCCCAGAACCGCTGACCAACTCCGAACGCAGGCTGTTCACCAGTTGACGCATCGAAGCATCACCGGTCAACGCCCCTGCGGTGGTGGTCGAGGCATCGCCGGTGGCGGTGACTTTGGTCTGGGTATTGACGGCCGTCATCAGCGCGTTGTATGCGGTGACGAACGACTGTACCGAGGTTTTCAACGTGTCGGTGTTGCTGGCCACGGTGATGGTCGTTTTCTTGTCCAAGTCAATCGTGTCCAGCAGATCCAGGGTCACGCCACTGATCGCAGACGTGATCTTGTTGCTGTTGGATGACATTTCAACGTCATCGATGGAGTACTTGGCATTTTTCGGGGCCGCGCCCTTGTCATACCCGGTGGCCAGCTGCGAGTCGCCACTGAGGGTGATGTCGGTGCCTTCGCCCATGTTGGTAGACGTCAGCACCAGACGCGCGCCGTTGGAGTCACTCAGCACGTTGGCGCTGATGCCCTGGGACGAAAGCTGGGTATTGATGGACTCGCGCACCTGTTGCAAGGTTGCGCCGCCAGGAATCACCACGTCATAGCTTTTGCCCGACTGGTTGATCGTCAGCGTCTGGTCTTCGTCGGTGCTATTGGCCTTGCCCGTCGCGCCGTCCACATTCACTGCGGTGGTGACTTTCGACGCGGTCGCCAGGTTCGTGACTTTCAGCACGTACTTGCCGCTGGACGCGCCGTCAGCCAAGGTCACCTTGGCATTTTTCTCTTCCGAAGAAGTGGCCGCCAGCCCATTGAACGCCGAGGCATTGTTCAACTTGGTGATCGCCGCCTGGTAGGCTTCCAACGCCGTCTTGACCGAACCAACCGCCGACAACTGCACGGTGGCCTTTTTCTGCTCGTTGGTGATCTGCGCTTGCTTGGGCGCTTGTTCAGCCCCCACCAGCGCCTTGACGATAGCTTGCGTGTCGTAGCCCGAACCTGGGCCGGAAATCGTTGAACTAGCCATTTGCCATTCTCCTTGTCCTGCAGCGGCCGTTTTTTTGGCGCTTATGCGTTCTGACCGCAATCAGAGACATGTTTCGTGCCAACTCAGGCCTTGCTATCAAACAGCAAGCTGCTGGCATCGCTAAGGTTCTGCGCCAGCTTCAGCGCAGTCTCCGAGGGTATCTGTCGAATCACTTCACCACTGTCCGTGGCGATCACCTTGACGACCACCTTGCCGGTGGAGTCATCGATGGAAAAATCCAGGTTGCGCTGTGAAGCCTGCACAAACTCGCGAATATCGGTTACCGCTTTTTCCAGCGCGACGCGCTGCGGTTCCTCGCCCTTGACCGGTTCACTGCTGGCTGCAGTCTTTGCCTGGGGCACCGATGCGGCGCTGGGCTGGGCTGTACCAGAGGCGTAGGGCGTACTTAGCTTGATGCTCATGTCCATGTCACCACCTCCAAACTGAAAAAACGGAAGGGCACGTTAAACGCACCCTCCCGTTATTTAACCGCTGTCGCCTATTACTGAAGCAGCTTCAGAACAGAGGATGGCAGTTGGTTAGCCTGGGACAGGATCGCAGTGGAAGCCTGTTGCAGGGTTTGTTGCTTGGTCAGTTCAGCAGCTTCAGAAGCGAAGTCAGCGTCTTCTACGCGGCCTTTGGCAGCGGAGGAGTTCTGCGAAATGCTCTGCAGGTTGGCCACGGTGCTGGCGAAGCGGTTTTGTACGGCACCCAGCTGCGAACGCTGGCTGTCGATCTGCTGCATGGCATCGTCCAAAGCCTGGATGGCCTGCTGCGAAGAAGCGGCAGTCAGAACGCTCAGGTCGGAAACGCTGGTTTCCATGGTGACGGCGGTTTTGGTGCCATTACTAGCAACAGTGGTCAGGCCCAGTGCCGCAAGGCCAGTACCGGCGCTGCCGTCCTTGATGGTGATGTCTTTGTCAGCGAACAGGTTCAAGGTGCCGTCAGCGTTTTTGCTAGCTTGAACACCGGTGCTGGCGCTGTTGATCGAAGAAACGATCGCATCAGCGGTATCACCTTTCTTGAACTTGACTTCAACACCGTTCACGTCGATGGAAGTGTCAGCGGTCAGTTTGGCTTGAGTGGTACCAGCCGACAGACCCAACTGAGACAACGAACCGCTGTTGGTGTTGGCCAGCTTGATGTCTTCACCACCACCCGAAGTAACTTTTACACGGCCGTCAGTAAAAGTAGCGGTGGCGCCAGCACCAGCAGCTGCGCTCAAACTGGTCAACACGGTGCTCATGGCGTCACCAGCAGTCCAAGTCACAGCAGTGCCATTGACCGAGATTGCACCGTCAGCCTTGAGGGAGCTGTCGGAAGGAGTGGTGCCAACAGCCATACCGAGCTTGGCCAAACCGTCTGTCGCACCGACGACTGCCGACGCACCCAAAACGATGGCGTTTTTCGAGGTCAGAGTTACGACACCACTA
The DNA here is from genome assembly GCF_012030485.1 of Pseudomonas sp. B14(2022). Lineage (NCBI taxonomy): Bacteria > Pseudomonadati > Pseudomonadota > Gammaproteobacteria > Pseudomonadales > Pseudomonadaceae > Pseudomonas > Pseudomonas sp. B14(2022). Next base: position 55,039 of record NZ_JAAUVM010000021.1, on the reverse strand, counting down.
GAATCAGCAGTAGCAGTAACGCCGGTAGTTGCGGTTTGAGCGTTGATGGCGGTTAGTGCAGCGTCAGATGTATTTGTGCCACCAGTTGTTACGCCAAGATTAAATTCAGTACCGTTGATGGTGAATGCGTCAGTAGCAACTGTAGCTGTTGCTGCCGTACCGACTAGCTGTGCGCTATTGCCCAATACCGAACCAGTAGCAGTAGCCGCCAAGCCAGTCATTGCAGCACCGTCTACAGCAGCTTCTTTGTAGTTACCCTTCAGCGCAGTCGAGCTGATATCAGTCATACCGAACGAGATAGTCTCGTTAGCGTTGGCGCCGATTTGGAAAGCTACGTTGCTGAACGAGCCGTCCAGCAGGTTACGACCACCGAAGGTGGTGGTGCTGGCGATACGGTTCAGCTCGCCCACTTTAGCGGTGAATTCTTGCTGCAGGGAAACACGGTCAGCGTCGCTTTTATCACCGTTCGCCGCTTGCAGGGCGAGTTCACGCAGACGCTGCAGGGTGTTGGTGGATTCTTGCATCGCGCCTTCAGCGGTCTGGGCAATCGACACGCCGTTGTTGGCGTTAGCGATGGCAACGTTCAGGCCTTTGACCTGGTTGTTCAGACGGTTGGCGATCTGCATGCCGGCAGCGTCGTCTTTGGCGCTGTTGATTTTCAGGCCGGAGGACAGACGGTTCATCGACTGGCTCAGAGCGTCGGAAGCTTTGTTCAGGTTCTTCTGGACACCCAGGGAAGTGATGTTGGTGTTTACTGATAATGCCATGACGAAATCCTCGTTGATTGGATGCTGCGGCTTCCGGCCCTGGCAACCGCCGGGTGTGGCCTAGAGAACCTACGTAATAGTTATCGTCGTGGTAGCCAGTTGCTTGAGGTTTTTTTTGAAATTTTTTACTAGCACCGTGCCACCCCTTGCAATTCAAGGGCTTAGGCCCGCGAAAAACCCCGGTTTCATTGGCTTTTCTGGCGCCAATAAAAAAACGCCGATGATCTCTCGATCATCGGCGTTTCTTTTGAAGCCGGTTAAAACCTCACGAACGATAGAGAATCGCCGACCCCCACGACAACCCCACACCAAAACCACTGATAGCCACGCGCTTCCAGGTGGCGTCGATCACATGCTTTTCCAGCAGCAACGGAATACTCGACGACACGGTGTTGCCGGTCTCGACCATGTCCTTTATGAACTTGTCCACCGGTGCATCTTCAAAGCGACGCGCCACGGCGTCGACAATCGCCGCACTGCCCTGGTGAATGCAGAACGCATCGATGTCATCGGCCTTGAGGTCCGACTCATTGAGCAGCTCGTGCAAATGCGCCGGCACCTTGAGCAAGGCGAAGTTGAACACCTGGCGGCCGTTCATGAAAAATACGCCATCGCTAACCTTAAGGTGCGGTGCGCCGGAACCGTCGGTGCCGAACTTGGCCTTGCCCAGTAGCCACGGTGCATCTTCACCCATCCAGGTGGCGGTGGCAGCGTCGCCGAACAGCATGGTGGTGTTGCGGTCTTCCGGGTCAACGATCTTGGAGTACGGGTCGGCGGTGATCAGCAGGCCGTTCTTCAGGCCGGTGGCTTCCATGAAGCCTTTCATCGCGTAGATGCCGTAGACGTAGCCGGAGCACCCCAGGGAGATATCAAAGGCCGCGACGTGGGTCGGCAGGCCGAGTTTGTCCTGGACGATGGCAGCAGTGTGGGGCAAGCCTTCTTCATCGCCGTTCTGGGTGACGACGATCAGCGCGTCAATCGACTCGCGCTTCAAATCCGGGTTGTTGGCAAACAAAGCGTTGACCGCCTCGACACACAGATCGGAGGTTTCCTGCGCAGCTTCCTTGCGCGGCAGGAACGCCGAGCCGATCTTGCCAATGATGAATTCTTCATCCTTGGCGAATTTGGCACCCTGGGCGTAGTTATCGATCCCGTCTGCCGGCACGTAACTGGCGATGCTTTTTATGCCAATCATTGTGGCTTCCCAATACTAAATAGCTGGAGAACACCCCAGGCCTGGCCTGGAGTGCTGACAATAAAGGGGATAACCCCATAAAAATCTCGCTGAAAGCCGTCCCGCAAGGACCTTGTGACGACTTATCCTTTTCACACGATACAGTGAAGATGCGCTTTATGACTCACAGGTCACTCAATTTTGTGTGGATTGTGCAAAACGTTTCAACAATTTAGCCGCAGAAACGACAGCGGCCCGCCCTGTTTCCAGAGCGGGCCGCTTGACGTGACGCCACTTACATCTTGTTGAACAGGCTCAACTGCGAGATTTTCACAAAAGCCAGTTGTGACGCCTGCAGCATGGTTTGTTGCAGGCTGAGGTTGATGGCCGCTTCGGCGAAGTCGACATTGCCCAGCGAGTTCATGGTTGTGGTATTGGCCAGGCCAATGCTGGTGTTTTCCTGCACCTGGATATCCAGGGTGTTGAGGCGCGCACCGATGCCACCACGAATCTGGTCGATCTGGCTGTAGGCATTGGTCAGGTTGCCGATGGATCTGGCCACCACATCCTTGAGCTCCTTCTGCAAGGCCGGGTTGCCATCCGACGGTGTCTCGAGGGTCCGACGCAGGCGACTGAGGGTATCGAGCACGTTCTCGTTCTTGTTACTGGTGGCACCGACTAGGAACTGATCGCCGTCTGCAGGATCCGCACTGACGCCCAGGGTAACGCCCGCCACCGTGATCGAGGTGGCACCGGCGGCCAGCGTATCGCTGGCGATGGCTTTGCTGTCTGCGCTGTAAGGCTGCGCGTAGACGCTGTAGGCACCCGCCGCGCCGAACTTGACCACCAGGCCGGAGTTGGGGAACGTGCTGGAATAGGCGGCCTGATCGGTCACTGCGCCGCCCGTCAACTGCGCCGTGCTCGGATTGCTCGGCGTACGCGACACACTGAACGAGTCAGGCTTGATCGAAAGGCTGAACTCGCGGCCCGCCACCACCAGGTCCGACGGCGCGCCCGGCAAGACGTCTTTGCCCAGGTTCAAGCCGATGTCGAACTTGACCCCACGCAGGTTGAGGGTGGAGGCGCCTTCCTTGGTGGAATCGAAGGTGCCGTTGCCCGGGATCTCGGAAGTGATGTCCTTGCCGGCCTTGTCGCTGACGGTGTACTGGGTACTGCTGGTAAAGGTCAGCTTGTATGGCTGGCCGTCGGCAAATTTGTCGCTGCTGGTGCCCGAAGCAATCAGGCCTGCCGATACGGTGACTTTACCGTCATCCACATCCACAGCCGGGTTCGGCAGCACGCGCGTTGCTTGCGTACGCCCGGTATTGGCCGCGGTTTCAAGCATGCTCTTGGCGGTATCCCCCATCGAGATCGACAGGTTTTCAGCGACTTTCAGGGTCAGCGGAGTGTCATCGCCCTGATAGGTGTAGGTGCCGTCGTTGTTGCGCGAATAAGGCGGCGTGTCGGTCTTGCTCCCGGAAAACAGGTAATTGCCGGTGGAATCCTTGGTATTGAGCAGGCCCATGATCTGGTCTTCCAGGGAACCGATTTCAGCGGCCGTCGACTTGCGGTCGGCATCACTGATGCCGAGGTTACCCGCCTTCAGGGCCAACTCACTGGCCCTTTGCACAGCGATGTTGATGTTTTCCAGCACGCTGTCTTCGGTGCTCAGCGAATTTTTCAGCGTGTCGATATTGCCGTTGAATTGCCCCAGCATGTCTTTCTGCTGTTGCAGCATCAGCAACCGCGCCGCCGCCACCGGATCATCCGCCGCCGTTTGCACGCGCACACCACTGCTTGCCTGATCCTGGGCCTTCACCACGCTGGAATAGTTCTGCTGGTAATTGGCGGAGCTGGTTTCGAAATACTGCTGTGTAGAAATACGCATCGTCCCAGACTCCCTTAAAGGCTATTGATCAATGTGGTGAAGGTTTCCTGCGCAGCCTTGATGATCTGCGACGACGCGGTGTAGTACTGCTGGAACTTGATCATGTCGCCCGCCTCGTCATCCAGGTTGACCCCGGACACCGAGTTGCGCGCAGCCTTGTTGGCCGCCAATAAGGCGCCGGTCGCAGAAACGTCAACACCGGACTGGTTGGCCTTGGCGCCTACCTGGGAGACCAGGCGGCTGTTGGCACCGGTCAGGCTCACGCCGACGTTACCACCGCCCAGACCCACAGTGGCCTTGGTCTGCAGATCAAGCAACTGCTGGGCGTTGCGGCCATCGGACTTGCCGCCGCTGTTGAACGAGAAGGTCGTGCTGTCACCATCGGCCGGCGAACCGTTGATGGTGGTGTCGAATTTGAAGCCGGAACCTGGGATCACGGCGCCGGTGGCATCCAGCTCGGGCACATTGACGCTGATCTTGTTGCCCTGCCCCGGAATGATGGTGCCGGTACCGATCGCCTTGCCCTGGGCATTACTGATCGTATACGACTGAGTGCCGTCCGCAGCCGGCTTGCCGAACACCATTTTGACCGGCATCAGGCCTTTAATATCCGTACGTAACTGCGCGGTAGCCGCCCCGCCGTGGATATCCAACGGAACGCTCAACGACGGCTGGGTAAACGTGCCCGTGCCGGCATTGGTCTTGCCGCTCTCGCCGATCAGCGGGCCGGCAAATGCGAGCTTGTTGGCATCGGCCATCTCCACGCCGATAGCACTGGCCCCGGTGGCGGTAGGGCTGACCTTGAAGCTGTCGGGAAAGCTCATGCTGCCCTTGCCATCGAGTGCCAGGGTGAAGCCGTCCATCGGCACCTGGTTGGCGGCGGTGATGTCGAAGGTGCCCATGGCCTTGCCGTCGGAGCGCAGCACCGTGACCATGTTCGGGTTGGTATTGTCGCTGAAGGTGACCTGGTAGTCGAACGTGGTGAGCTTGCTGCTGTCAGTGATCGTCACGTTCAGGTTGCTGGCGGTGGCACTGTTGCCCGCCGCGCCCTGGCTGCGTGAAGCAATGGCGGCAGCGCTGTTGATGTCCTTGAACAGTGAGGTACCGAAATCACCATTCAAGTCCAGGCCCTGGCCCAACTGGTTATTGATGGTATCGGCGGTGGCAATGGCCAGGCGGCCCAGCTCATTGATAGCCGGCATCAGGGCGTCGCTGCGATAACGCAACAGGCCACCAATGCTGCCGCCACTGACCACCGAACCGAGGTCCAGGGCGGTGCCGCTGACATTCAGTTGAATGGTGTACTGACTGTTATCCGCTTTGCTCGGCACCGCAGAAATCGTGTTGACAATCCCACCTTCCACCAGCGACTGGCCAGTGCCGGTGGTAATACTGAATTGGCCGTTCTTTTCCGTCGCAGTCACACCGATCAGCTCGTTGAGCGAGCGCACGGCCTCATTACGCGAGTCCAGCAGGTTGGCTGGCGCGCTGCTGGCCGAACCTTGGGCCTGGAAGATCTGCTTGTTCAGCGAGGCAATCGAGGCGGTCAGTTGGTTGACCTGGTCACTCATGGTGCTCAACTGGCTGTTGATGGTTTCTTTTTGCTGGGTCAGTTGCGTCGACAGCGAGTTGAAGCGATTGGTCAGGGTCTGGGCATTGGCAACCAGCAGTTGCCGGGCCGAAAGGTCATTAGGGTTCGACGAAGCCGTCTGCAACGTTGCAAAAAACGAGCTGAGTACCGACGACATGCCAGTGGTGCGGTCCGACAACAACTTGTCCACACTGCCGATCTGGCCCTGGTACGCATTGGCGTCCGCACTCAACGATGTGCTGTTTTGGTAGGCAGTATCCAGATACTCGTTGTACACCCGACGCACATCCGCCAGGGTCGTGCCGCTACCGATGAACACACCGCCGAACTGGTTCGACGCATTGGCGGTCTGAGCGCTCTGCTGGCGGGAGTAACCCGGAGTATTGACGTTGGCAATGTTATTACTCAAGACCGACAACGATCCTTGAGCGGCGTTAAGCCCTGACATCCCGATGTTGAGCAAACTCATGGTTCAGACCTTATAAATGAGTGGTCGCGCCAGCGGCAGCGTAATTCTGGTAACTGTTCATGGTTTTTGCGATCTGCGAAATCTTGCTGGCATAGGCCGGGTCGGTGGCGTACCCGGCTTTTTGCAACTCGCGTACAAACTGTTCGGGGTTATCGGCCGATTTCACAACTTCTTTATAGCGATCATTGCTTTGCAGCAATGTCACGAGGTCATGGAAGCTGTCCTGGTAGGAGTCGTAAGAACGGAACTGCGCCGTTTCCTTGACCATCGCCCCATCACGAAACTCGCTGGTGATCGCGCGGGCCTGGCCGCCCTGCCAACTCTGGCCGGCCTTGATGCCGAACAGGTTATGGCTGCTGCTGCCATCCTCGGCGCGCATCACCGACTTGCCCCAACCGGTTTCCAGGGCGGCCTGGGCCACCAGGTACTTAGGATCGACACCGATGCGCGCGGCAGCCGCCTTGGCCATCGGCAACATGGTCGCGACAAATTCGTCCTGGGAGCTGAACGCCTTCTTCACCGGCGCCAATGGCGGCTGGGCCACCGCGCGGCCGTAGACCTGCATGCGCCCGCTCGGTACGGCAAATGTGCGCGCAGTGCTGTTGACCACATTGTCGGCGGCCGCGCTGTTACGCAGCGGCGCCGCCTGGGCAACGGTCGTGGTGTCGGTGCTCGGCACGATACCGGCGAGCAGGCGATCGGTGAGCTTGCTCGGCAAGGCGATACGGCGCTGGTTCATCAGCGCGATGTCGTTGCTGTGGGTCGCAGCGGCGCCCGCCTGGGGCTCCGCCACGCGATAGGCCCACAGTGGACGCTGGCCATTGGAACGCCCCAGCGGGCCCTCGGCCTGGGTACCGGCGGCAATTTGCGTCGGCACATCGACTTTCTTGACGGCCTCGGCCGCCGCCGGGCCCTGCAAGGTGGCCGCCTGGGCGTCCACCGGCTTGCTCTTCTGCATCTGGCGCATCAGCACATCGGCCAGGCCGATACCGCCGCCTTCGCGGGACATCGACACCGCCAGTTGCTGGTCGTACATTTCCTGGTACTGCTTGGCCGCCGGGGTGTTCAGCGGGTTGTCCTTGCCCAGGGCGTCGGTGGCCGAACGCATGGATTTGAGCATCTCGTTCAAGAACAGCGACTCGAATTCCTGCGCCACCTTGCGCATATTGCCTTCGCTGTTCTTGTCGCCGACTTTCAGTTGGTTCAGGCGATTCAAGTCAGAATACGAACCCGAATCCGCCGTACTGGTCAGGCCGCTGTTACGCATGTCCATGGCCATGGCCTTAAATCACGATCAGGTCGGCTTGCAACGCGCCGGCCTGCTTCAAAGCTTCGAGGATCGCCATCAAGTCGCCTGGCGCTGCGCCCACCTGGTTCACCGCACGCACAATCTCATCCAGGGTCGTGCCGGGGCCGAACTTGAACATCGGCTTGGCCTCTTGCTGGGCGTTGACCCGCGAGCGTGGCACCACCGCCGTCTGGCCATTGGACAACGGCCCAGGCTGGCTGACGATCGGGTCTTCGGTGATGGTCACGGTCAGGCTGCCGTGGGTCACCGCCGCCGGCGAGACCTTGACGTTCTGACCGATCACGATGGTACCGGTACGCGAATTGATGATGACCTTGGCCACCGCCTGGCCCGGATCAACTTCCAGGTTTTCCAGGATCGAGAGGTAGTCCACGCGCTGGCTGGGGTCCAGCGGCGCAGTCACACGGATCGAGCCACCGTCGATGGCCTGGGCCACGCCAGGGCCGAGCATGTCGTTGATCTTGTCGACCACACGCTTGGCGGTGGTGAAGTCCGAACGGTTGAGGTTCAGGGTCAGGCTGTTGCCCTGGTTGAAACCGCTCGGCACAGTGCGTTCAACCGTGGCGCCGCCGGGAATCCGACCGGCCGATGGCACGTTGACGGTGATCTTCGAACCGTCACGACCTTCGGCGTCAAACCCGCCCACCACCAGGTTGCCCTGGGCGATGGCGTAGACGTTGCCGTCGATACCCTTAAGCGGCGTCATCAACAGGGTGCCGCCGCGAAGGCTCTTGGAGTTACCGATGGACGACACCGTGATGTCGACCACCTGGCCCGGCTTGGAAAACGCCGGCAAATCGGCACTGATCGACACCGCCGCGACGTTCTTCAACTGCACGTTGCCCGAACCCGCCGGCACCTTGATGCCGAACTGCGAGAGCATGTTGTTGAAGGTCTGCAGGGTGAACGGGGTCTGGGTGGTCTGGTCACCCGTACCGTTGAGCCCCACCACCAGGCCGTAGCCGATCAACTGGTTGGAACGCACGCCAGAGATGCTGGCGATGTCTTTCAGGCGCTCGGCCTGGGCGACAGCGCTCAACGTCAGCAAGAGTGCGGCAGCCATCAGTTGTTTGAGTTTCAAAGTGGCCACCTAGAAAGGGAACAGCGGGCTAAGGAAGAAGCGGTCGAACCAGCCCGGCTGGCTCGCATCGGCAAAAGCGCCGGTGCCGGAGTAAGTGATGCGCGCATCGGCGATCCGCGTCGACGGTACGGTGTTGTCGGTGGAGATGTCGTCGGCTCGGACCATCCCCGCAATGCGCACCAGTTCGTCGCCGGTGTTGAGGGTCATCCACTTCTCACCGCGCACGGCAATGATGCCGTTGGGCAATACATCGGCGACGGTCACAGTAATCGAACCGGTCAGGCTGTTGCCCTGCCCCGCCGCGCTCTTGCCGTTGGTGGCACGGTCGCCGCTGTAGCCGGCGTTCAAACTCAGGTCGCCATCGCCCAGCGGGTTGTTGACGTTGGGTACGGCGCCGAACAGCGAGGTCAGGCTCAGACCTGCCTTGCTGGTCTTGCCGATCTGGGAGTTGGCGTTCTTGCTGGCCTGGGTTCGCTCGTTCAGGGTGATGGTGATGATGTCACCCACGCGGAACGCCTTGCGGTCGCTGTACAGGTTCTGTTCGAAACCGGCCTGGTAGATCGAGCCATTGTTGGCCGCCGCCGGCAATGGCGTGCGCGGCAACACCGGCGCGTAGTACGGGTCATTGGGTTTTGGCGTCGGGGCGACACAGCCCGCGAGCACGGCAATCCCACTCAATGCCAGAACGGAAACATAGCGATTCATGACCCTTACCTCACGGTGTTGCAGGAGCTCTCAGGAGCGCCCCATGGACTTGATTACAGATTCTGCGTTACGAACGAAAGCATCTGGTCGGCGGTGGAAATCACCTTGGAGTTCATCTCGTAGGCGCGCTGAGTAGTGATCATGTTGACCATCTCTTCAACGGTGCTGACGTTGGAGGTTTCCAGGGTGCTTTGCAGCGTGGTGCCGAAACCGTTCAGGCCGGGAGTGCCGATTTGCGGCGCGCCGCTGGCGGCGGTTTCCAGGAACAAATTGCCACCCATGGCCTGCAGGCCGGCCGGGTTGATGAAGTCGGCGGTCTGCAGATTTCCGATTACCTGGGACGCCGGGTTGCCGGCCACGGTGATCGAAACGGTGCCATCGTTGCCGACGGTGAAGGTCTGCGCATCGGCTGGCACCACAATCGCAGGTTCCAAGGCGAAGCCGTTGGCGGTGACGATCTGGCCGTTGGAATCCAGGTGGAACGTACCGTCACGGGTGTAGGACGTGGTCCCATCCGGCTGCAGGATCTGGAAGAAGCCTTTGCCGTTGATTGCCATGTCCAGCGGTTGGCCGGTCTGCTGCAGGTTACCGGCGTTGAAGTTCTTCTGGGTGCCGACGATCTTCACACCGGTACCCAGTTGCAGACCCGACGGCAATTCGCTGTCCTGAGTCGACTGGGCGCCTGGCTGGCGCTTGATCTGATAGAGCAAGTCCTGGAACTCGGCGCGGTCACGTTTGAAACCCGTGGTCGACACGTTGGCCAAGTTGTTGGAAATGGTGGTCAGGTTGGTGTCCTGGGCGGACAGACCTGTTTTGGCAACCCATAGAGCCGGAAGCATGCTGTTCTCCTTTGCGCGCCTGTTTGTTGGCGCCGCGTTACACAATTAGAATTCGGTGGTCGCCTGTCAGCTCATCTGCATGACGCGAGTCATGGCCTGGTCATCTTCCTTGGCGCTGTTCATCATCTTGATGTGCAGCTCGAACTGCTTGGCAAGCGCCAATACGGCGGTCATTTCCTCCACCGCATTGACGTTGCTCGCCTGCAGGAAGCCCGAGGTCAGCGTGACGTTTGCGTCGGCCTGTGCCGGCTGGCCATCCTTGGTGTGGATGCTGCCGTCCAGGCCTTTGGTCATGTTCTTAAGGTCAGGCTGGACCAGCTTGATACGGTCCACCTCAGCCATCACCCGTGGGCCTTCACCCATAGCGCGGATGCTGATGGTGCCGTCGGCGCCCACTTCGATCTTCTGTTGGGGCGGCACGGCAATCGGGCCGCCGTTGCCCATGATCGGCATGCCGTTGCCGGCCCGCAGCACGCCCAGCGCATCGACGTTCATGCTGGCGCTGCGCACGTAGGCTTCGCCGCCGTCCGGGGTTTGCACGGCCATCCAGCCGTCACCACTAACGGCCACGTCCAGGTCACGGCCGGTCTCGATCATCGCGCCAGGCGTGAAGTCGGTGGCTGGGCGCTCGGTCATGGCAAAGGCCCGCGCCGGAAAGCTGTCACCGAACACCGGCATCGAACGCGCCTGTTCCAGGTCACGTTGAAAACCGTTGGTGGAAATGTTCGCCAAGTTGTTGGCATGAGCCTTCTGCGCCAGTGCGTTCTGGCTGGCGCCGGTCATTGCCACATAAAGGTACTTGTCCACGCTTCTTCCTCTTTCTGACGCAGGCTTGCCGCCCACCGCTGTACTGATGAGGCTTAAGCAATTTGCGAACCAACTTTTAAAAACAGGGGAAAGCCCAGGCGGGGCGGGGTTTTGCGGGCAGGCAGCAGGATTTTAAGGACTGGGGATAGTCGAAAAAACGGCGGACTTATGCCGCTTACGGCAAGTACCCGTCTTACGGGTGACAGAGAACCAATGCGGGAGGGGCCGTTGGTTATTTGTCCGCCTTGAGGATTTCGTAATCGCGCAACTTATTGGCGATGGTGGTGTGCGACACCCCCAGGCGCTTGCCCAACTGCCGGCTGCTGGGGTGCTCGGCATAGAGGCTCTCGAGCACCGCCTTCTCGAAGCGCCCCACGATCGCCTCCAAGCCGCCCTCCAGGGAAAAATCGCCAAGGGGTTGGCGCACGCCGTAGTCCGGCAGGCGAATGTGCTCGACCTTGACCGTCCCGCCCTCACACAGCGACACCGCCTGGAACAGCACGTTTTCCAACTGCCGCACATTCCCCGGCCAGTGGTAGTGGCTGAGGCGATCCATCGCGGCAGGTGCCAGCCTGGGCAGCGGGCAGCCAATCTGCCGGCTGGCCTGGTCGAGAAAGTGCTCGACCAGCGGCGCAAGGCCGTCGAGGCATTCGCGCAGGGGCGGGATATGCAAGGACAGCACGTTGAGGCGGTGATAGAGGTCCTGGCGGAATTCGCCACGGGCACAGAGTTCGGACAGGTCCACCTGGGTGGCGCAAATCACCCGCACATCCAGGTACACCTCTTCGTCACTGCCCACGCGCCGAAAGCAGCCGTCCTGCAGGAAGCGCAGCAATTTCACCTGCAAACGCGCACTCATTTCCCCGACGCCATCGAGAAACAACGTACCGCCCGCCGTCAGTTCCAGCAGCCCGAGCTTGCCTTCGGCCCGCGCGCCTTCAAACGCGCCGGGGCCGTAGCCGAACAATTCGGTCTCGGCCATCGACTCGGGCAGCCCGGCGCAGTTGAGCGCCATCAACGGCGATTGCCCGCGTGGGCTGGCCAGGTGGCAGGCGCGCGCCAACAATTCTTTGCCGGTGCCGGTTTCGCCTTCTATTAATAGATGCGCATCCAACGGCGCCATGCGCCGGGCTTCGCGCACCACGGCGGCCATGACCCTGGAGCTTTGGAAGATGCTGTCAAAACCGCGCAGCTCCTGTTTGCGCACGTTGTAGATGCGCTCGCCCACGCGGTCGGCGCGGTGCAGGGTCAATACGGCACCGGCCATGGCTTCGCTATCATCGTGCTCGGAGGATTGCAGCGGCGCGATATCCGCCAGGAACACGTCACCCTTGACCTTGACCCGCAGGCCATTGATCCGCGATTTACTCGCGCGCACCAGTTCCGGCAAATCGAAATCCTCGGCGTAGCGCGACAGTGGAATGCCCGGCACCTCATCCACCCGCACCCCGAGCAGCTGCGCGGCCGCACGGTTGGCGGCGACAATGGAGCCGCCCATGTCGATGGACAGCACCGGAAACTCGAGCGCACCGAGTAGCGCATTGAGTTCCATATGCCGACGTTCACTTGGCATCAGCCCTACCCTTTTGACGCCAAACACCCCGGCAATCGCCTCAAACTGCGGGCGCAGCGCCTGGAATTGCATGTTCACCAGGTTCGGGCAGAACAGGTAAATGGCGTTGCCATGCTCGCCGCCCACCTCACCCTTGGCAACGTTGACGCCGTACTCCACCAGCAGGTTAAGGATGTCCCGCAGGATGCCGATGCGGTTCTGGCAGTGCACTTTGATACGCATGAAAAGGCTCGAAAAGTGGGTAGGCGCCGCGTCTTTTTGTCGCTGGGCGCAGATAGTCGTCAAGATTATGTGACAGCTCGGAGGCTTTTCCCAGCCCAATACGCCAACCAGCCGCGCAACCGTAACGAATACTTTACGAAAATCGGTAATTTTTCCTACATAACCGATGTTGAAGCCGATGGAATCTTGCTCCGCACCGCGTATCAATAGGCTCATCCCAGGACATAACAAGAACGAATGCCTAGCAGGAGAGCCGTATGAAGCAGACGCACTACGTGGCCCGCGAGCCCGATGCGCAAGGTTTTATCCACTACCCGCCGGAAGAACACGCGGTGTGGAACACCCTGATCACCCGCCAGCTGAAAGTGATCGAGGGCCGCGCGTGCCAGGAATACCTGGACGGCATCGACAAGCTCGGCCTGCCCCTGGATCGCATTCCGCAATTGGGCGAGATCAACCAGGTGCTGGCCGCGACCACCGGTTGGCAGGTCGCCCGCGTCCCCGCGCTGATCCCCTTCCAGACGTTCTTCGAATTGCTCGCCAACAAGCAGTTCCCGGTGGCGACCTTTATTCGTACCCGCGAAGAATTGGATTACCTGCAAGAGCCGGATATTTTCCACGAGATCTTTGGCCACTGCCCGCTGCTGACCAACCCGTGGTTCGCCGAATTCACCCACACCTACGGCAAGCTCGGCCTGGCGGCCAGCAAGGAGCAACGGGTGTACCTGGCGCGCCTGTACTGGATGACCATCGAGTTCGGCCTGGTGGATACCCCCGAAGGTCGGCGTATCTACGGTGGCGGGATTTTGTCGTCACCCAAGGAAAGCGTGTACTGCCTGTCGGACGAGCCCGAGCACCAGGCCTTCGATCCGCTGGAAGCGATGCGCACCCCGTACCGCATCGACATCCTGCAACCGCTGTATTTCGTGCTGCCCAACCTCAAGCGCCTGTTCGAAGTGGCGCAGGAAGACATCATGGGCATGGTCGAGCGCGGTATGCAGCTTGGCTTGCACGCCCCGCTCTTTACCCCAAAGGCGGCCCCCCAAACCCAAAGCCGCGTGAACTGTGGCGTTTAAGGCCAGGTGAGTCTGTTCCCTGGCCCCGCGTTGCTTTAGGGTGACGCTACTGACCTTCACCTATTCGAATTCAGGACACCGACCATGACCACCTTGAACCAAGCCCACTGCGAAGCCTGCCGCGCCGATGCCCCGCAAGTCAGCGATGAAGAACTGCCGGTGCTGCTCAAGCAGATCCCCGACTGGAACATCGAGGTACGCGACGGCGTGATGCAGCTGGAAAAGGTTTTCCTGTTCAAGAACTTCAAATTCGCCCTGGCCTTTACCAACGCCATGGGTGAAATCTCCGAAGCCGAAGGCCATCACCCGGGCCTGCTCACCGAATGGGGCAAGGTAACCGTGACTTGGTGGAGCCACTCCATCAAGGGCCTGCACCGCAACGACTTCATCATGGCCGCGCGCACCGACGAAGTGGCCAAGGACGCCGAGGGCCGCAAGTAATGCATTTCGATGCCATAGGCCGTGTACCCGGCGACCCGATCCTCGGCTTGATGGACCTGTATGCCCAGGACGCCAACCCGAACAAGTTCGACCTCGGCGTAGGTGTGTATAAAGACGACCAGGGCCTGACGCCGATTCCAGCTTCGGTGAAGCGCGCCGAACAGCGCCTGGTCGATACCCAGGCGACCAAGACCTATATTGGCGGCCACGGTGATCCAGCCTTCGGCACACTGATCAGCGAACTGGTACTGGGCGCCGACTCCGCCCTGCTGCGCGAACACCGTGCCGGCGCGACTCAAACCCCCGGCGGCACCGGCGCACTGCGCCTGAGCGCCGACTTCATCGCCCACAACTTGCCCGGCCGTGGCGTGTGGTTGAGCGATCCGACCTGGCCAATCCACGAAACCATTTTTGCCAAGGCGGGGATCAAGGTCAGCCACTACCCGTACGTGGGTGCGGATAATCGCCTGGATGTGGCGGCGATGCTGGCGACGCTGGCCACCGTGCCCAGGGGCGACGTGGTGCTGTTGCACGCCTGCTGCCATAACCCGACCGGGTTCGACCTGTCCCAGGATGACTGGCGCCAGGTGCTGCAGATCGTGCGCGAGCGCCAGTTGCTGCCGCTGATCGACTTCGCCTACCAGGGCTTTGGCGACGGCCTGGAGCAGGACGCCTGGGCGGTGCGTTTGTTCGCGGCGGAACTGCCGGAAGTACTGATCACCAGCTCCTGCTCGAAGAACTTCGGCCTCTACCGCGACCGTGTCGGCGCGTTGATCGTGTGCGCGGCGGACGCCGAGAAGCTGACGGATGTACGCAGCCAGTTGGCAAATACCGCGCGCAACCTGTGGTCGACGCCGCCGGACCACGGTGCAGCGGTGGTCGCGACGATCCTGGGTGATGCCGAGCTGAAAAAGCAGTGGAGTGAGGAAGTCGAAGCCATGCGTGCGCGAATCGCGCAGTTGCGTTCCGGACTGGTGGAGGCGTTGGCGCCCCATGGTTTATCGGAGCGGTTTGCGCACATCGGAGCGCAACGTGGGATGTTTTCCTACACCGGTTTGAGTGCCGAGCAGGTGAAGCAACTGCGCGAGAAGCACAGCGTGTATATGGTCAGTTCGGGGCGGGCCAACGTGGCGGGTATTGATGCGACACGCCTGAAACTCCTGGCCGAAGCCATCGCCGACGTATCCCACTGACGAAACCGGGATTGAAAATGTGGGAGGGGGCTTGCTCCCGATGGCAGTGGGTCAGTGACAGGTGTATTGGCTGACACCCCCCCATCGGGAGCAAGCCCCCTCCCACATATTGACCGAGCACACCCCTCAGCTGGCGACCATCTCGGCTTTCAGCAGCGCTTCTTTCGCCTGCGCATCCGCCAAGCGATACAACTCGATACTCCCGTCCCAGTGCTCGATCAACGCCGTGCACGACTCCACCCAATCCCCGCAGTTGAGGTAATCCACCTCGCCCACTTTGCGAATCTCCGCATGGTGGATATGCCCGCACACCACGCCATGCAACTCGCGCTTGGTCACTTCGTGGGCGATGGCTTCTTCAAAATCGCTGATAAAGCTCACGGCGGTTTTGACCTTGTGTTTCAGATACGCCGACAGAGACCAGTAGCCATAGCCGTAACGGGCGCGCCAGTGATTTAACCAGCGGTTCAAGGTGAGGGTGAACTCATAGGCCGAGTCGCCCAGGAACGCCAGCCAGCGGTGGTAACGGGTAATCACATCGAACTGGTCACCGTGGATCACCAGCAGGTGACGACCGTCGGCCGTCACGTGCACGGCCTCATCCACCAGCTGGATATTGCCCAGGATCAGCTTGGAGTAGCGGCGCAGGAACTCGTCGTGGTTGCCGGTGACGTAGATCACTTCGGTACCGCGCTTGGCCATGGTCAGCAGGCGGCGGATCACGTTGGTATGGGCCTGGGGCCAATACATGCCGCCGCGCATTTTCCAGCCGTCGATGATATCCCCCACCAGGTACACCTTGTCGGCGTGGTAGCCCTTGAGGAACTGCGATAAATGTTCGGCCTGGCAATCCCGGGTGCCCAGGTGCACGTCGGAAATCCACAGGGTACGAACCCGCTGCTTGCGGCTGGGTTTGGTGAACTCGGCACTGGTCATGGGCATCCCTCGACGCTGTTTTCGCGAGCTTGCGCCTTGGCGATTAATAGCCCATGACAATCGTGCGTCAGTCTGATGACAACGCTCGCCGACCGCGAAGCGTTGTAGACTGGCGCCTTGCTGCCCAGGAGACCGCGATGAGACCGTCGCTCACGCTACGCCACTACCTCGAAGCGCCCATCGCCCACAGCCATGACCATGCGCAGTTGGTGTTCGGCCTGTCCGGGCACCTGGACCTGGAAGTCGACGGCCTTGGCAGCCAGGTGCGCGAAAGCAGCGTGATGGTGCTGCCCTTCTCCGCCCACCACGCCTGTGGCAGTCGCGATGGCAGCCGCTGCCTGGTGCTGGATGTGCCCACGGAGCATTGGCTGCTGCACTCCCTGGGCGAACACGCCGACGCCAGCCGCCGCCTGCTCGATCAACCGGCACGCCTGGCCTTGGATTCCCGGCAACACCAACTGGTGCAATGGCTGGCGCACAGCCCCGTGGATGACCCACTGATCGTCCAACAGGGTGCGGTGCTGTTGCTGGCCAGCCTCAATCATTCGCAGGCGCCGCCGCTAACGGGCCGTCGCCTGCCGTATGCGGCATTCAATGCGCATATCCAGCGACACGTCGCGCATCCGTTGCAGGTCGCCGATCTGGCGCGTATCGCCGGCCTGTCGGTGGCCCGCCTGCATGCGCGCTTCATCGCCGAGTGCGGGCAGACGCCCATGGATTACATCCGCAGCCGTCGCCTGCAACTGGCCTTGAACCTGCTGCGCGAGACACCGCTGCCCGTCGGTGAAATCGCCGTGCGGGTTGGCTACACCTCACAAAGTGCCTTTGCCGCCGCCATGCTGCGCGAATTTGGCGCCTCTCCCGGCGCGTTGCGGCGCGCCACATAGGGCGAGCCTTGCGCTAAAAATCGCGAGTCCCACGACAGACGCACACACCTGCACCCTCTAGACTGCGAACCTGTCACTCCCGTTGGTTCAAGGATCGCAATGACTCCCCGCTCAGCCCTCGGCGCCCTGCATATCGGCGCACTGATGTTTGGCCTTACCGGCGTTTTCGGCAAGTTGGCGGCCGCGTCCCCGGCCATCATCGTCTTCGGTCGCGCCGCGTTTGCCGTGATTGCCCTGGCAGTGTTTGCACGCTTCGCCAGCAACGCCCCCTGGAAAACCCTGGCGCTGCAGGACTGGCGCCGCCTGCTGGTCAGCGGTGTGTTGCTGGCGGCGCATTGGGTGACGTTCTTCATTGCCGTCAAGGTCGCTGGCGTGGCCGTCGCCACGCTGGGGTTCACCGCATTCCCGGCCTTTACCGTGATCCTCGAAGGGCTGATCTTTCGCGAACGTATTCGCGCCAATGAAATCGTGCTGGTGGCCTTGGTCACCGTTGGCCTGGTGCTGGTGACGCCGGACTTCAACCTCGCCAGCGAAGCCACGGGCGGCCTGCTTTGGGGGATTGTCTCGGGCTTGCTGTTCTCATTGTTGTCGCTGAACAACCGCGCCAGCTCCGGACGGATTCCCGCCGTGCAGGCAGCGCTGTGCCAGAACGTGGTGGTCGCCGTGTGCCTGCTGCCCGTGGCCGCGCCGGGGCTGGCGGACGTTCGCGCGCTGGATTGGTTGTGGATCGGTCTGCTTGGGGTGTTCTGCACGGGCCTGGCCCACAGCCTGTTTGTCGCCAGCCTTGCGGTGATCAAGGCGCGCACCGCCTCGGTGGTGTTCGCCATGGAGCCGGTATACGGCATCACGGTAGCCTGGCTGCTGTTTGCCGAGACGCCGACCCTGCGCATGCTGTCGGGCGGCGCGTTGATCATCGTCGCCATCGTGCTTTCCGGGCTGATGGGCAGCGCCAGCCAGGCCAAACAGCCCGCTGCAGCGGCCTGATCTATACTTTAAACATCCGCAACAGTCAGCCGTCGTTCAACGGATAAAGACTCCTCGACGACAGCCAGGGTGTTTTCTGAAGTTGCTGCACGTGAGTGGTCACTCCATAAACGCGATGCAGGGGTTTCATCATGGAAATGTTCATCAGCTTGTTGGTTCAGATCATCAGCGGTGCCGTCGGTGGCAATTTGGCCGGCATGACCAAACAGAGCCTGGGGACCGGGCTCAATACCATGCTGGGTGGTGTCGGCGGGCTCGTGCTGGGCCAGGTCGTCGCCGCGCTGACCGGCACTTCGGGCGGCGAGGCGCTGGATGTGGCGGCAGTCGGCAGCAATATCGTCGGCGGCGGCGTGGGCGGCCTGGTGCTGACCTGGGTCGTGGGCTTCATCAAAAGCAAGATGGCCGCTAAATAGCGGTGAACTGAGGGGTCACCGTCCTGGTGTGGCGGTGACCTTCATTGCGTACGGTCGTTGTGGCCCAGGTCGCGCTGTGGATCGATCTGGTCGCGCACCCGTTGCTTGAGCACCTTGGCTTCAGGGAATCCACCATCCGCCTTGCGCTCCCAGATTTGCACGCCATCGCAGGTGATGCGAAACGCCCCGCCGGTCGCCGGCTCCAGCGCCACTTTACCCAGGTCCTCGGCAAACGTACTCAGCAGCTCCTGCGCCAACCATGCGGCGCGCAACAGCCACTGGCACTGGGTGCAATAGGTGATAACGATCTCGGGTTTGGTCAACGACATAATTTGACAGGCTCCTGGCGTAACGGGCTCAGCGGATCGGATGGCTATAATACCGGCCTTTATCGCCCAGCCTCGAGATTCATGATGCGCCGCCTGTTGTCCTGCCTGTTTCTGTGCCTGCTCCCTCTTCTCGCCGATGCCGTTGAGACGCCTCGCCCCAAAATCGGCCTGGTACTGTCCGGCGGTGCCGCCCGGGGCCTGGCGCATATCGGCGTGCTCAAGGCGCTCGAGGAACAGGGTATTCATATCGACGCGATCGCCGGCACCAGCATGGGCGCGGTGATTGGCGGGCTGTATGCGTCGGGCTACAAGATCGATGAACTGGAAAAACTGGCGCTGGGCATCGACTGGCAACAGGCGCTGTCCGACGCACCGCCACGGGAAGACGTGCCGTTTCGACGCAAGCAGGATGACCGGGATTTCCTGGTCAAGCAGAAGCTCAGCTTCCGCGATGACGGCAGCCTCGGCCTGCCCCTTGGCGTGATCCAAGGCCAGAACCTGGCGCTGTTGCTGGAAAGCATGTTCGCCCATACCAGCAACACGCGTAATTTCGACAAGCTGCCAATCCCCTTTCGCGCCGTGGCCACCGACATCACCACTGGCGAGAAAGTGGTGTTCAGCAAGGGCCACCTGCCCCAGGTGATCCGAGCGAGCATGTCGATTCCGGCCGTGTTCGCCCCGGTGGAGCTGGATGGCCGGCTGCTGGTGGATGGCGGCATGACCGATAACATCCCACTGGATGTGGCGCGCGAGATGGGCGTGGACATCGCCATCGTGGTCGACATCGGCACCCCCTTGCGTTCACGCAAGCAACTGGCAACGGTGGTGGATGTGCTCAACCAGTCCATCACCCTGATGACCCGGCGCAACTCCGAAGAACAACTCAAAGCCCTGCATCCCAAGGACGTACTGATCCAGCCGCCGCTGGCCGCCTATGGCGTGACGGATTTCGGTCGCGCCAAGGACATGATCGATGCCGGCTACCGTGCCACCCGCGCCCTCGACGTTCGCCTGGCCCATTTGCGCCCCGCCGAGCCGATCGACCCACAACTGGTAGCCGCGCGTACCCCGGGCGAACGCACCCCGGTGATTACCGCGATCAAGGTGGAGAACGACTCGAAAGTCAGCGACGACGTGATCCGCTACTACATCCGCCAACCGTTGGGCCAACCGCTGGAACTTGGCCGCCTGCAGACCGACATGGGCACCCTGTATGGCCTGGATTACTTCGAGCAGGTGCAATACCGCGTGGTGAAAAAGGGCCAGGACAACACCCTGGTGATCAGCGCGCGCGGCAAACGCAGCGGCACCGACTACCTGCGCCTGGGTCTGAACCTGTCGGATGACATGCGCGGCGACAGCGCCTTCAACCTCGGCGCCAGCTACCGCATGAACGGCATCAATCGCCTGGGTGCCGAGTGGCTGACGCGGGTACAGATCGGTGATCGGCAGGAGCTTTACAGCGAGTTCTACCAGCCGATGGACACCGGTTCGCGCTACTTTGTCGCACCGTATATCAGCGCCCAGGCACAGAACGTCGAGCTGATCCTGGACAACGACCCCATCTCCGAATACCGCCTGGAACGCTACGGCTTCGGCCTGAACGTGGGACGCCAGATCGGCAACAGCGGCGAGATCCGCTTCGGTGTCGGCGAGGCCTGGGGCAAGGCGGATGTGCGCATCGGCGACCGCGACCTGCCAAGTGTGAGCTTCAGCGAAGGCTTCTATGAACTGAAGTACTCCTTCGACTCCCTGGATAACGTGTACTTCCCCCACAGCGGCGAGGACATTGGCCTGGCTTTTCGCGAATTCGAACCGGGGTTGGGCTCGGACCAGCGCTATCGACAATGGGAGTTCAAGCTGGACAAGGCCATGAGTCATGGCCCGGACACCCTGGTACTGGGCGGTCGCTACGGGCGCACCCTGGATGATTCGGACGTGGTGATTTCCAGCTTCCTGCTGGGCGGTGCGCGGCAGTTGTCGGGCTTCCGCCAGGATGCGATTTCCGGGCAGAACATCAGCTTGATGCGCGCGGTGTACTACCGCCGGCTGACACCGCGCTCCTACCTGCCGCTGGATTTCCCGCTGTACCTGGGCGCCTCCCTGGAACGCGGCCGCGCGTGGAACAACGACAATGAATTCGACAGCGGCTATATCAACGCAGCGAGTATTTTCCTCGGGTTTGATACGCCGCTGGGGCCGCTGAATTTCAGCTATGGGTTCAACGATGATAATCAGAAGGCGGTGTACCTGAACCTCGGGCAAACCTTCTAACCCCCCCGTTCACGCTCGTGTAGCAGCTGTCGAGCGCAAGCGAGGCTGCGGTGGTCGAATCAGGACTTTTCCAGATTCGCCAGGATGTGCCCATGCACCCGCATGCATACACGCATATCTTCTTCGTCAATGCCCATAAACAGTTCCTGGCGCAAAGCCGTGGCAATAGTCTCGATCTGCTCGATCAACGGCTTGGCGGTGTCACACAGCAGGATGCGTTTGGCGCGACGGTCTTCCACCACGGCCTGGCGTTGCACCAGGCCCTGGCCTTCTAGGCTGTCGAGCAACCGGGCCAGTGTCGGCCCTTCTACGCCGACGCTTTGCGCCAGCTCACGCTGGGTGGGCGCTTCTTCGAAACGAGCCAGGTGCAGCAGCACCAGCCAGCGCGCCTGGGACAGGCCCAGCCCGGCCAAACGGCGGTCGAGCTCAGCGCGCCAACCTCGGGACATTTGCGCCAGCTGCATGCCAAAACGGTGTTGATCGGTTAACGGCATAAAAAACTCATGGTTTAGACTGAAAATAAAGTATGGCTAATTATTAGTCAGCTAAGCATGAGCCATGTCACTAGGCAAGACTTGCTATGTACTGATTCGTTACATTGACGTAATTGGCACACTAAATTTCGAATTCAGACTGCAAAGCGGCCCGCACGCAGTACAAAACCCCTTCAGGTACACGCCCGGCAAACAGCGGTGCAATCTCCGCAACCGGTGGCAATTCGCCTTCTCCGTCGAGGAATGCGTCCTGGATTTCGCCGAGCAAATCTTCCGGCAAATCAAGGGCCTGCTCCAGGGACAACTGCTGCTTGCCGATGGATTCGGCCAGCAAGGTATAGACGTTTTTCTCCGAGCATTGCAACTGGCCGGCGATCTGGACCGGGGTCATGCCGGCGCGTGCCAAACTGATCAGTTCATGGCGAATATCGGCGATTTCCTTCGGTGCTTCGACCTGACCACCGAGCACTTCGAGGAACGCCTGGCCGTAGCGCTCCAGCTTACGCGCACCGACGCCGCTGACCCGGGCCATTTCGGCCATGGTGGTGGGCTGCTCGCGCAGCATTTCCAGCAAAGTGGAGTCGGGGAAAATAACGTACGGCGGCACGCTGTGTTCCTGGGCCAGTTTGCGTCGCAGGGTACGCAGGGCTTCCCACTGCTCACGTTCTTCACCCCGGACAAGCTGGCTGGCCTGGCTGGTGCTGGTCTTGGCGGTAGTCTGCGGCTTGAGGTCGCGGCGCAGCTCCAGGCTCACCTCGCCCTTGAGCAGCGGCCGGCAACTGTCGTTCAGGCGCAGGCCGCCATACCCTTCGATATCGATGTCCACCAGGCCACGCGCAACCATCTGCCGGAACAGCGAACGCCACTCACCTTCGGCACGGGCCTTGCCGACACCATAGACCGAGAGTTTTTCGTGGCCGAAGCTGCGCACTTTTTCGTTGTCCTTGCCCAGCAACACATCCACCAGATGGCCTACGCCATAACGCTGGCCGGTTCGGTAGATCGTCGACAGTGCCTGGCGGGCCGGCTCGGTGGCGTCCCAGGTCTGTACACCATCAATGCAGTTATCGCAGTGGCCGCACGGTTGCGGCATGTCCTCGTCGAAGTACGCCAGCAAGGTCTGGCGGCGGCAGCGGGTCTCTTCACACAACGAGAGCATCGCGTCGAGCTTGTGCTGCTCCAGGCGTTTATGGCGTTCATCGCCTTCGGAGTTCTGCAACATCTGCTTGAGCATCACCACGTCCTGAAGGCCGTAGACCATCCAGGCATCGGCCGGCAGGCCATCACGACCGGCACGCCCAGTCTCCTGGTAATAGGCCTCAAGGGACTTGGGCAGGTCCATATGGGCCACGAAGCGCACGTTGGATTTGTCGATGCCCATGCCGAACGCGATGGTGGCCACCATGATCAAGCCTTCCTCGTTGAGGAAGCGTTTCTGGTGGGCAGAGCGCGTATCGTTGGGCAGGCCGGCGTGGTACGGCAGCGCCGGATAGCCCTGCTCGCAGAGGAATGCAGCCACTTCATCGACCTTCTTGCGCGACAGGCAATAGACAATGCCCGCATCGCTGCGTCGCTCCGAAAGGAACGCCAGCAGCTGCTTGCGAGGCTGCTCCTTGGGCACGATGCGGTAGAAAATATTCGGCCGGTCGAAGCTCGACAGGAAGCGCTCGGCGTTCTGCAGGTGCAGACGCTCGACGATTTCTTCACGAGTGCGCTTGTCGGCGGTGGCGGTCAGGGCGATGCGGGGAACGTCCGGGAACAGCTCCGCCAGTTGACCGAGCTGCAAATATTCGCGACGAAAATCATGCCCCCATTGCGATACGCAGTGGGCTTCGTCGATGGCGAACAGGGCAATTTCCAGGCTCTGCAAAAACGCCAGCATGCGCGGTTGCACCAGGCGCTCAGGTGCAAGGTAGAGCATCTTCACTTCACCGCGCTTGATCCGCGCGGCCAGGTCGCGTTGCTGCTCGGCACTGAGGGTGGAGTTCAACGCAGCGGCAGCGACGCCGAGCTCTTCCAGGGTCGCGACCTGGTCATCCATCAACGCGATCAGCGGCGACACCACCACCGCCAGCCCGTTGCGCAACAACGCCGGTACCTGGAAGCACAACGACTTGCCGCCGCCGGTAGGCATCAGGACCAGCGCATCACCACCCTTGGCCACGCGCTCAATGATCGCACCCTGGCGGCCACGAAAACTGTCGTAGCCGAAGATGTCCTTGAGGACGCGTTGAGCCTGATCGAGCATGTATAACTCCAACAAAATAGTGCCGAAATCCCTCTGTACAGGCTGGCCGAAAAACTTCGGTTTCACGGAAAATAATCCGTAAGCGAAGTTTTCTCGGCCTGGCGCTTGGCCTGCAGGGGCATCACAAAACGCGGCAGTATACCCGAGCGTCATCCGGCAAAGGGCGCCGCTGACGAATTGCAGCCTGTCTCAAAAACCTGGCAAATATGCATGCCGACTGGCTTGGGCGCGCAAGAAAGCCTAGAATTCAGCATCGTTTATTCCCAAGGTAGTCCTTCAATGTCCTTCGCTGAGCAACTAACCCGCCTGCAAGCCTTCCTCGACGCCGATGAGCTGCATGACGAGGCGCTGGACTACGTGGCCGCCCACGGCTACCTGACCGCCCTGTCGATCTGCTCCGAGGTCGTTCCCGACCGTGAATGGATCGACGCGCTGTTCGCCGAAGAACCGCACTACGCCGACGCCGCACAGCGCGAAGAAATCGAATCCACCCTGCTGGCCCTCAAGGCCCACATCGGTCGCCAACTGGCTTCCGATGAGGAATTCGAGCTGCCGTGCGAACTGGACCTCGGCGAAGAGCCGGACGACTCCGACCTGCGCGGCTGGTGCATCGGCTTCATGGAAGGCGTGTTCCTGCGCGAAGCTGCCTGGTTCGAATCCGCCGAGGAAGAAGTCAGCGAAATGCTGCTGCCGATCATGGTCGGCTCGGGGCTGTTTGAGGAAGAAGCTGAATTTTCCGACATCGCCGCCGACGCCAACCTGATGGACGACATGATCGTACAGATCCCGGAAGCGCTGACCGCCCTGTACCTGCTGTGCAACGCTCCTGACGAAAAACCGGCGATCCTCAAGCCACGTCACCACTGAGTCGCCTGCCCGTGACACCCATGGGCAATCGCTCGCTGCTCCTGCGTTACGTGCTGCTGGCCATCGGCTGGCTGAGCGTAGCGTTGGGAGTGATCGGTATTTTCCTGCCGGTCTTGCCGACCACACCCTTCCTTCTTCTCGCTGCCGCCTGCTTCGCTCGAAGCTCCCCGCGTTTCTACCAGTGGCTGGTGGAACACCCGCGCCTGGGCCCTTGGATTCGTGATTACCTGGACGGCAACGGCATTCCACTCAAGGGCAAGGTCTACGCCATCGGCCTGATGTGGCTGAGTATCGGTTTTTCCTGCTACCTGGTACCGCTGCCATGGGCCCGCGGGTTCATGCTGACCAGCGCCGTGCTGGTGACAATCTACATCCTGCGCCAGAAAACCCTGCCACCGCGCTAAGCGCCCACTGCGACATTAGATCCCACACGACCTTGGTCGACACTGACTAACCCCAGGCATCATGCGAGACTGTCCAACCGGGCCCGGAATGCCTGGGTGTTCTCATGCTCGGAGTTACCATGACGTTGTCCAGCGGGCTGATCGCCGCCGTTGCCCTGGCCTATATGGCCATTATGTTTGCCATCGCCTTCTACGGTGACCGTCGCCGCGCGCCGCTGCCGCCGCGCATGCGTGCCTGGGTCTATAGCCTGTCGCTGGCCGTCTACTGCACCAGTTGGACCTTCTTCGGGGCCGTAGGCCAGGCCGCCGAACAACTGTGGGCGTTTTTACCGATCTACCTGGGACCGGTGCTGCTACTGGTGTTGGCACCCTGGGTGCTGCAGAAGATGATCCTGATCAGCAAGCAGGAAAACATCACCTCCATCGCCGACTTTATCGCTGCACGCTATGGCAAATCCCAGTCCCTGGCGGTGGTGGTCGCGCTGATCTGCCTGGTGGGCGTGCTGCCTTATATCGCCCTGCAACTCAAAGGCATCGTGCTGGGGGTCAACCTGCTGATTGGCGCTGGCGCGGACACCACCGGCACCCGCGCCCAGGACACCGCGTTGATCGTGTCCCTGGTGCTGGCGTTGTTCACCATTGTGTTCGGTACCCGCAACTTGGACGCCACGGAGCACCACCGTGGCATGGTCTTGGCGATTGCATTTGAGTCCCTGGTCAAGCTGTTCGCGTTTCTCGCAGTCGGCGCGTTTGTGACCTACGGCCTATATGACGGTTTCGGCGACCTGTTCAGCCAGGCAATGCTCGCACCACGCCTGGAGGAATACTGGAAGGAAACCATCAACTGGCCGTCGATGGTGGTGCAAACCGGCGTCGCCATGATGGCGATCATCTGCTTGCCTCGACAGTTTCATGTGACGGTCGTGGAAAACATCGACCCACAGGATTTGCGCCTGGCCAAGTGGGTGTTCCCGGCCTACCTGATCCTCGCCGCACTTTTCGTAGTGCCGATCGCCCTGGGCGGCAAAATGATGCTGCCTGGCTCGGTGCTGCCGGACTCCTACGTGATCAGCCTACCCATGGCCGAAGCCCATCCGGCCCTCGCCGTGCTGGCGTTTATCGGCGGTGCGTCGGCGGCCACCGGCATGGTGATCGTGGCGAGCATCGCGTTGTCGACCATGGTCTCCAACGACATGCTGCTGCCCTGGCTGCTGCGCCGTTCCAGCGCAGAGCGACCGTTCGAAGTGTTCCGCCACTGGATGCTGTCGGTGCGCCGGGTCAGCATCGTGATCATCCTGCTGCTGGCGTATGTCAGCTACCGCCTGCTGGGCTCCACCGCAAGCCTGGCGACCATCGGCCAGATCGCCTTTGCCGCCGTGACCCAACTGGCCCCGGCCATGCTCGGCGCGCTGTACTGGAAACAGGCCAACCGCCGTGGCGTGTTTGCGGGGCTGGCAGCAGGTACATTCCTGTGGTTCTACACCTTGGTCCTACCGGTTACCGCGAAAAGCCTGGGTTGGTCCCTCACCCTTTTCCCGGGGCTGACGTGGATGCATTCGCACCCGCTCGGTTTGTCCGTCACCTCACTGACCTTGGGCACGGTGTTCTCCCTCGCAGGTAACTTCACGCTGTTCGTGTGGGTGTCGATGCTGTCGCGCACGCGCGTGTCGGAACACTGGCAAGCCGGGCGTTTTATCGGCCAGGAAATCAGTCAGCGCGCGAGTGCACGCTCGATGCTGTCGGTACAGATCAGCGACCTGCTCAGCCTGGCCGCGCGTTTTGTCGGTGAAGAACGGGCCCAACAGAGTTTTATCCGCTTCGCCTATCGCCAGGGCAAAGGCTTTAACCCCAACCAGAATGCCGACAACGACTGGATCGCCCACACCGAACGCTTGCTGGCCGGTGTACTCGGTGCATCTTCGACTCGGGCCGTGGTGAAAGCGGCGATCGAAGGGCGGGAAATGCAACTGGAGGATGTCGTACGCATCGCCGACGAAGCGTCCGAAGTGTTGCAATTCAATCGCGCATTGCTGCAAGGCGCCATCGAGAACATCACCCAGGGTATCAGTGTGGTGGACCAGTCCCTCAAGCTGGTGGCCTGGAACCGGCGCTATCTGGAATTGTTCAATTACCCGGACGGGCTGATCAGCGTAGGCCGACCGATTGCCGACATCATTCGCTACAACGCCGAGCGCGGCCTGTGCGGGCCGGGCGAAGCCGAGGTGCACGTGGCGCGCCGCCTGCACTGGATGCGCCAGGGCCGCGCGCATACGTCAGAGCGCCTGTTCCCGAATGGACGGGTGATCGAGCTGATCGGCAACCCGATGCCCGGCGGCGGCTTCGTCATGAGCTTCACCGACATTACCGCGTTCCGCGAGGCCGAGCAGGCACTCACCGAGGCCAACGAAGGCCTCGAACAACGGGTGACCGAGCGCACCCACGAACTGTCGCAGCTCAATGTGGCGCTCACCGATGCCAAGGGCGTCGCCGAGTCCGCCAGCCAGTCGAAGACCCGCTTCCTCGCGGCGGTCAGCCATGACCTGATGCAGCCGTTGAACGCCGCACGCCTGTTCTCCGCCGCCCTCTCCCACCAGAACGACGGCCTGTCCAGCGAGGCACGGCAACTGGTGCAGCATCTGGACAGCTCGCTGCGCTCTGCCGAAGACCTGATCAGCGACCTGCTGGATATCTCCCGCCTGGAAAACGGCAAGATCAATCCGCAGCGCCAGCCTTTCGTACTCAATGAGTTGTTCGATACCCTCGGCGCCGAATTCAAGGCCCTGGCCCAAGAGCAGGGCTTGCGCTTCCGCCTGCGGGGCAGCCGCTTGCGCGTCGACAGCGACATCAAGCTGCTACGGCGGATTTTGCAGAATTTCCTGACCAACGCTTTCCGGTATTCCGATGGCTCGGTGCTGCTCGGCGTACGCCGGCGCAAGGGCGAGCTGTGCCTGGAAGTCTGGGACCGTGGCCCCGGTATCCCGCAGGATAAACAGAAGGTGATCTTCGAAGAGTTCAAGCGCTTGGACAGCCACCAGACCCGCGCCGAGAAAGGCCTGGGCCTGGGCCTCGCGATTGCCGACGGCCTGTGCCGAGTGCTGGACCATCGTCTGAGCGTGCGCTCATGGCCCGGCAAGGGCAGCGTGTTCAGCGTACGCGTGCCGCTGGCGCGCAACCAGGCCAGCCCGCAAGTCAAAGCAGTACATGAAAACGGCCTGCCCTTGAGCGGCGCGCAAGTGCTCTGCGTGGATAACGAAGAGAGCATTCTGATCGGTATGCGCAGCCTGCTGACACGCTGGGGCTGTGAGGTGTGGACCGCCACCGATCAGGCGCAATGTGCGGCGCTGCTGGAGCAAGGCATACGCCCGCAACTGGCGCTGGTGGATTACCACCTCGATCACGGTGAGACCGGTACCGAGTTGATGGGCTGGCTGCGTACACAAATGGCGGAGCCGATCCCCGGCGTGGTCATCAGTGCCGACGGCCGCCCGGAGATGGTGGCAGAGGTGCATGCGGCGGGGTTGGATTACCTTGCCAAGCCGGTGAAGCCAGCAGCTTTACGGGCGTTGCTGAGCCGACACTTACCTCTATAAACCGGATGTACCCAGTCAAAATGTGGGAGGGGGCTTGCCCCCGATAGCGGAGCATCAGTCACACCATCTGTGCCTGATCCACTGCAATCGGGAGCAAGCCCCCTCCCACCTCTCGGAATGTGTTTATTCGGGAAGGTGCGCCACGCCGTCGGCGTCGGTCATCGCCCGCTCCAGCAAATCCGCCGGCAGGCTTTTGCTGGCACGCGCACCGAGCAACTTTAATTGCTCGGTGCGACTGACCAGGTTTCCACGCCCATCTGTCAGCTTGTTCCGCGCCGCGCTGTAAGCCTTGTCCAATTGCTGTAGACGATTGCCCACTTCGTCCAGATCCTGGATAAACAGCACGAACTTGTCGTACAGCCACCCGGCGCGTTCGGCAATTTCGCGGGCGTTCTGGCTTTGGCGCTCCTGCTTCCACAGGCTGTCGATTACCCGCAGGGTGGCGAGCAGCGTCGTTGGGCTGACGATCACGATATGACGGTCGAAAGCCTCTTGGAACAGATTCGGTTCGGCCTGCAAGGCCGCGGAAAAAGCGGCTTCGATCGGCACGAACAACAACACGAAATCCAGGCTGTGCAGGCCTTCCAGGCGTTTGTAATCCTTACCGGCCAAACCTTTGACGTGATTGCGCAGCGACAGCACGTGCTGTTTCAAGGCCGTCTGGCCGATGACCTCATCATCGGCTGCGACATACTGCTGGTAAGCGGTCAGGCTGACTTTGGAGTCCACCACGACCTGCTTGTCGCCAGGCAACATGATCAGCACATCCGGCTGGAAACGCTCGCCGTCCGGGCCCTTGAGGCTGACCTGGGTCTGGTACTCGCGGCCCTTCTCCAGGCCGGCGTGCTCCAGCACGCGCTCGAGGATCAGCTCACCCCAGTTGCCCTGGGTTTTCTGGCCCTTGAGGGCGCGGGTCAGGTTGGTGGCTTCGTCTGACAGACGCAGGTTCAGTTGCTGCAGGCGCTCAAGCTCCTTGGCCAGGGAAAAGCGCTCGCGAGCCTCGTTCTGATAGCTCTCTTCGACGCGTTTTTCGAAGGACTGGATGCGTTCCTTCAAGGGATCGAGCAACTGGCCAAGGCGCTCCTGGCTGTTCTCGGCAAAGCGCTGCTCACGCTCATCAAAGATCTTGCCGGCCAGCTCAGCGAACTGCGCACGCAATTCGTCCCGCGAGCCTTGCAGGTCGGCGAGGCGCTGCTGATGGCTTTCCTGCTGCTCGCGCAGTTCGGCGCGCAAGGCGGCCGACAATGCATCAAGGCGGCGCAATTCGGTTTCCTTGGCGCTGCGGTCAAGGTTCCAGGCGTGGGCGGCGTCGCGGGCGTTATCGCGGTCGATCTGCAACAGCTCGACCTCCCGGCGCACGGCAGCGAGGTCCGCTTGCTTGGCGGCATTGGCCTGGCTCAGATCGCTGATTTCATCGCGGCTGGCATCCAATTGAGCGGTGAGGCCTTCCTGGGCCAGTTGCGCAGTGGCCAGGCGCTCTTCGAGCAGTTCCCAGCCGGTGGTCCGCGCGGTCAACCGCCGTTGAATCTGCCAGCACACCGCCAATAAAGGCACTGCGGCGCCAGCCAGGCCCAGGGCAATACTGGTCCAGTCAAAAACCATAGCCATTTCTGCCATCACCGAAAAGGAGCAAGGTTAACTAAGCGTAGAGCGTGAGGACAGCTCAGTCTTCGACCTGACCCAGTTCTCGTTGGGCACGGCGGTCACCGGCACGGGCGGCCAGGCGCAGCAGATCGTGGCCGATGCGGCGGTCGCGGGCGTTGCCGCACTCACGGCACATCAATTGGCCCAGGCGGCTTTGCGCAGCCACTACGCCCTCACGGGCCGGCTGCTTGAGCAAGCGCCCGGCGAAGTGTTTGACGTTGGTGCTGTGCCCCAGGCGTGGGCTGTCGAGCAACCACAGGGCGACCTTCAAAGAAAAACGCTTGGGCGCGGTAACAGTCTGGGGGATGTCGGTAACAGAAGGTGATACTGAGCGAAACTTCATAAAGCACTGTGGGACAGAACGGAAGGCGCGCCACTCTACTCTTTTTTTCGTACAGGTAAAGCTGAAAAAACCCTGCACGCCCGTTCTAGAGCAAGCGCTCGGGACAATCCACAGAAGCTGTGGATAACTCAGTGGACAACCAGCCTTTAACTCGCGCAAACGCCCATGGAACGGGGCCCGCAGTCAAACTGACGATTTTTTCACCAATAAAAAAAAGCCAGATTTTTCATTGACTTAAATTTCCATTGCAGGCAAATGGCGGCCTTGTCCAGCAATTGACAGCCCGGTTACACACGCCGCAACTAATGTGCACAAGTACCGATCCGATGGTTATATCCCCGGCTTTTTTTGAAGCGACAGCCTTCAAAAATGTTACCGCCGAAGCAAAACAGGGACTTTTCAAATCTTTTCAGGCTCGCCACACTGCCCGACGGACAACGCAAGGCTGAGTGGGCTGATGAAAGGAATTCTATTATTCGCCGTGTTGTTACTGGCCATCTGCGCCATTTCATTAGGGATCAATGTCGCGCTGCCATCCCCGGATGGGGCGTTGTTTGCCATCGCCATCCTGCTATCGGCCGCTTTCACCGCCGCGAGCGTGTGCATCGAGCTGGGTGAAGGACGTGTCGATGACATGGGCGATGTGATGAAGATGGTCGAGACCGGCCAATCCTTGCGCCTGACCCTGGCCGCCTATGGGCTGGGTTGTTCCCTGGCCGCCGCCGTCACGGTGCTGGTGTATCGCGGCCTGCTGGGCGGTTGATTGCAGTTTTTGATTAACGCGCTTCCATTACCTGTTTCAATCCGTTACTATCCGCAGCGTTAGTACCAAGCTGAAAGTCAATTCTGGTCGAACAACTCCCCTGAACAACACGGGATCGACCACCTCGATGGTTTCCAGGTATCACTTGCGACGACACTGCCTTTGAACAAGCAAAGGGTGCCGCGAAGTTTCCATACTCTGACCGAACCAACCTGCAAATTGATCAGGATCTTCACCCCGGGCCCAGAACCTTTGCCCTTGTTGTGTTGCCTGCCCTCCTAAGTACCTACCTGCCAGCCCAAGCGCGCCTAACTTATTAGCGCTTCAAACTGGCTGCTTTGTTCCAGTCAGGTTCTTCGTTTGATCAATGGTGATCAACGTTACTGGAACGTTTTAACGTTGCACGGTTCTTATCCGTGTCATTTGTAGGAACACCAATAATATGTCCGCTATCCACACTCAGGATGCCATTCGCACCCTCACCAACGCTTTTGCTCCAATGAACTGCCTGATCATGGCCGCTCGCAAAGGCTGCTTCAGCTTCACCCTGGTCAACGAACACGGCATCGCTCGTCACAGCGAACGCCTGTACCCCGATCAATACTCCAGCGCTGAACCGCTGCAGGCCGTGATCGAGCGTACCCGTCAGGCACTGGTTGCCTGATCGACCCGAGTCGCTGAAACACAAAAAACCCTGTTTAAAACACAGGGTTTTTTATTGCCCGAAATTCGTACCCTGAGCCTTTGTACTAAGTTCAAATCGATATAAACGTTATAACTGGATGAGGAAGATGTTTTAAAAACAGTCTTTTACATCATGAATATGACACTACACTTCAACTCAAGCGGCATGATCCGCTTCCGACGAGCCTGAGATCCGATCCACTGCTGCCAAGCCCCCATCTCAGGACTCGTCGACCCCTTTCACGGATTGAGGCATGTATGGGTATCGCAGCCAGTGAATTGTGTCGCTATGTGATCCGGCCAACGCTGACGTACCTCGGCCAGCAGAGCCCAACGGCTGAGTCACTGCTGCTGGGCATCGCGGCCAGCCAGTCGGAATTGGGTTCTGCCTTACACGATCGACGCGGCCATGGCCTGTACAGCATCACCGAACCTCGCCATCGCGCCTTGTGGGATAACTACCTGGCGCTCGACCCCGAGCGCGCCAGCCTGGTACGCGGGCTCGCCAGCCAACATGCCTTCCTCAGCGCGCCCCAGCTGGAACTCACCGTAAACCTGCGTTACGCCACGGCCATCGCTTGGCTGCTGGTCGAACAGCACAGCCCCGCCCTGCCACCACCCGGTGATGTTTTAGCCATGGCGCGTATCTGGAAAGAAATATTTCATCCTCAAGGAAGGCTGCGGGATTTCACCCAAGCCTGGCAAACCTGTGTTTCCCCCTTGAATCACGTGGCCTGCTGACCGGGCAATTTGCAAGATTCGCCAAAAAAGCAGAATTCTGGTCGGATTGTCCTACAAAACCGCTCTATCTCCTACATTACAGCCTATAGCGCGATGTTAATTTTATTGATACTTTCCGCAGCGGTGATCACCCCGGAGTTCTAATAATGAAAAAAGTAATGCTCAAGACCACACTTAGCCTCGCCGTTGCCATGGCATCCTCCCAACTGTTCGCAAGCGGTTTCGCACTGAACGAACAGAGCGTCAGCGGGATGGGTACGGGTTTCGCAGGTCGCTCCTCTTCTGCCGATGATGCAAGCACTGTCTACGGTAACCCGGCCGGTATGTCCCGCCTGAATGGCCAGCAAATCACCGGCGGTGTTGCTGCCATTGATGCGTCGACCGACATCAGCAATACCGGTGGCAACTCTCGCGGTACCAACAAAGGCGATATGGTTCCGTTCACCGCAGTGCCATTCGGTTTCTACACCAACAAACTCAACGATCAGTGGGCTATCGGCTTCGGTGTATACGCACCGTTCGGCCTGGTGACCGACTATGAAAACGGCTTCCAGGGTCGCGGCTTCGGCAGCAAGAGCGAAGTGAAGGTCATGACCTTCCAGCCAACTGTCAGCTACGCGTTCAACGACCGTGTATCCATCGGTTTTGGCCCGACCATCAACCGGATTTCCGGTGTGCTCGAGTCGGACAAGACCCTCAGCCCGCTTGCTTCCGATACCAACGTCAAAATCAAGGGGGACGATACTGCCCTGGGTTTCAACATCGGCGTATTGGTCCAGGCCACCGACACCACACGCGTAGGCCTGACCTACCACTCGAAGGTCAAGTACAAGCTCGAAGGCCACACCACCGTCAGCGGCCCAGCGGCCACTCAGCCGTTCCTGCGTAACAACCGTTACGACGCCTCGCTGAAAATCGACACCCCAGAGTCCTACGACCTGTCCGTCACCCAAGACCTGACCGACGCCTGGAAACTCTATGGCGGTGCAACCTGGACGCGTTGGAGTCGCCTGAAAGAGATCACCGTCAACAACGAAGGCGTAACGGCCGCAGGCGGCTTACTGGCGCCAAGCCAACTAGGTTCCATCACCGAAGAACAAAATTGGCACGACACCTGGGCCTACGCCGTGGGTACCTCGTATCAGTTGACCAAGCAAGTCGTGCTGCGTACCGGCCTGACCTTCGACCAATCCCCGACCAACAACACCGATCGTTCGCCGCGCATCCCGACTGGCGACCGTACGATCTTCAGCGTGGGCCTGGGCTACAAAGTCATGGATAACATGACAGTCGACCTGGCGTATTCGTACCTGAAAGAAGAAGACGTCAAGATCAACCAGACTGCTGACGCCCCGTCGACAGCCAGTTACCGCGCCAAATACGAAAACAGTGCCAACGGTTTCGGCCTGGGCATGACCTACACCTTCTGATACAGACGGGTGTAAAAAAGCCCCGCACTCCTGCAAGGGAGGCGGGGCTTTTTAGTGCCCGATGATCAGGGTTTAGACGCTATCGCCTGCTCCACAGCCTTGATCAGGTCAGGGCTGTCCGGCTTGGTGAGGCTGGAGAAATCGGCAATCACCTTGCCCTGTCGGTCGACCACGTACTTGTAGAAATTCCACTTCGGCGCGTTGCTCTGCTGCGCCAATACCTTGAACAGGTGCACCGCGTCCGGCCCCTTGACCTTCTGCGGCTCGGTCATGGTGAAGGTCACGCCGTAATTCACGTAGCAGACCTTGGCGGTTTCTTCGCCGGTCTTGGCTTCCTGCTTGAAGTCATCGGATGGCACGCCGATCACCTCCAACCCTTCATCCTTGTAGCGCTGATAAAGTGCTTCGAGGCCTTTGAATTGCGGCGCGAACCCGCAAAAGCTCGCCGTGTTGACGATAACCAAGGGCTTACCGGCAAAACGTTGGCACAGGTCGATGGATTCCTTGGCGCGCAGCTTGGGCAATTGGCCCTCCAGCAACGGCGGGCAATCGGCAGCCAACGCCACACCGCCAAAAGCAGCCATCAGCACGGGTACAGCAAGCCAGCGCATCTGCATGTCGAAACATCCTTTAAAAAGTTCAGGGATCGAACTTAACAGATCGACATACCCAGTTGCATCAACGCCAGGCCACCGCGCTGCCAGCCCCACCAGGCCAGGGCCAGCAATAGCGCTATCGCTGCTGCCCCGCCGAACCAATACCAGGTCGCACTCATGTCGCCTCCATCTGCGCCTGCAATCGCGCCACCGGCCGCTCACGCACCGGCCAATTCAGGGCTGCGGCGAGCACACTCAACAGGATCGCCACTTGCCAGATCAAATCGTAGTTACCGGTTCGATCATAGACCACCCCGCCCAACCAGCCGCCAAGGAACGAGCCGAGCTGGTGGAAAAGGAACACGATCCCACCCAGCATGGACAGGTTTCGTACCCCAAACAACGTGGCGACCGTGCCGTTGGTCAGCGGTACCGTGGACAACCACAGGAAGCCCATTGCCATGCCGAACAGGTAGGCCGTGACCTCGGTCACCGGCGCCCAC
Source organism: Pseudomonas sp. B14(2022) (assembly GCF_012030485.1). Lineage (NCBI taxonomy): Bacteria > Pseudomonadati > Pseudomonadota > Gammaproteobacteria > Pseudomonadales > Pseudomonadaceae > Pseudomonas > Pseudomonas sp. B14(2022). The sequence continues at coordinate 19,774 of NZ_JAAUVM010000021.1, read as the reverse complement.
AGGAATAGTATGATCACCACCGCGCGCAGCAGGTACAACCCGGTCAACAAGCGCGGCTTGGACATGCGCCCGCCGAGCCAGCCGGCGGTGTAGGTGCCGAAGATATTGAACAGCCCGATCAACGCCAACACCGTGGTGCCGACCGTGGCAGGCAAGTGCTGGTCCACCAGGTAAGCTGGCAGGTGCACACCAATAAACACCACCTGGAAGCCACAGACGAAAAAGCCGAAGGCCAGCAGCCAGAACCCGGAGTGGGAGCAGGCTTCCTTCAAGGCTTCACGCAGGGTTTGCTGGCCAGCCATCACCGGCAGCGGGCGGTCCTTGAGCATGCTCACCAGCGGCAGGATCAGCGCCACCATCAAGCCCAACACCAGCAAGGCTGCCGACCAACCCAGCCAGCTGATCAAGCCCAAGGTACCCGGCACCATGGCGAACTGGCCAAACGAACCGGCGGCGCTGGCAATGCCCATGGCCATGCTGCGCTTTTCGGGCGCCACGGCGCGGCCAACCACACCCAGAATCACCGAGAACGATGTACCCGACAGGCCGATACCGATCAGCAGGCCCGCACTCAAGGACAACGACCACGCCGAATCCGACATGCCCATCAACACCAGGCCTGCGGCGTACAACACCCCGCCGACAAACACCGCCTTGGTGGCGCCGAACCGGTCGGCCAGGGCACCGGTAAACGGCTGCGCCAGGCCCCAGATCAGGTTCTGCAAGGCGATGGCAAAGGCAAAGGTCTCACGGCCCCAGCCGAATTCGCTGCTCATCGGCGCCAGGAACAGGCCGAAACCGTGCCGCACGCCCAAGGACAACGCCAGGATCAGCGCACTCCCTAAAAGGATCCAACCGCTGGTGCGCCACATCGACGTCATTTCTTATTCTCCGCTCACGGGTATATACCCGCTTGTGTTCGAACAAACCCGCGTTCAGGCGAGTTCATCCAGCAAGGCCAACAGGGTTTCGCGTTTTTCCGCGCCGAGTTGATCGATCAATTTCTGTTGCGCCGCCTCCCAGGCGGGTAACGCTGCGGCCAGGCGCTCTTCACCGGCTGCGGTCAACAGCACCAGGCGGTTGCGCAGGTCATCGCCCTCCACCATCTGCACCAGGCCCTCACCTTCCAACACCCGCAGGTTGCGCCCCAAGGTGCTGCGATCCAGGCCCATGGCGTCGGCCAGGCTGGAAATGCTCGGTTGATCGAGGCGCTGCAGGTTGCACAGCAAGGAATACTGGGCGACGTTGATCCCGAAGCCGTCAAGGGCGCCGTCGTAATGCCTGCTGACGCCCCGGGCGGCACGTCGCAGGTTGGTGCATAAACATTGGGAGGCAAGCATGGAACGTGTATATACCCGCGATTAAGGAAATGCAAGAAAGTGTTACAACGCCAAACCGACCAGAACAGCGACCTCCAACAGCTCCAGCAGCGCGCCAGCGGTGTCGCCGGTGGTGCCGCCGAGACGATTGACCATCAGTTGACGCAATCCCATGAAACACACAGCCGCGAGCAGCACGGCGAGCCCCCCGCTGAAACCGCCGATCAGGATGCAGGCCAGGCCACTGAGGATCAGCACCTGTTGACCGACGATGCGCGGTAAATGATCCGACAGCGCTTGGCCCAACCCACCCGCTCGCACATAACGCGTGGTCAGGAACAACCCCAGCATCGACGCCCGCCCGATCAACGGCGCGAGAATCAACGCCACACCGTTGCGTTGTTCGATCAAGGCCACCAGCGCGGTGAACTTGAGCAGCAACACCAGGCCCAGGGTGACCACGGCAATCGGCCCGCTACGCGGGTCTTTCATGATGCTGAGGGTGCGCTCGCGGTCGCCGAAGCCACCCAGCCAGGCATCGGCAGTGTCCGCCAGGCCATCGAGGTGCAGGCCGCCGCTGAGCAACACCCAGGCCGTCAGCAGCAGCGCGGCGTGCAACAACAGCGGTGATCCGGTCAATAGTGTGTTCAGGCCCCACAGCAGCACGCCGAACAGCAACCCGACCACGGGATAAAACAGCAACGAGCGCCCCAGCTCCTGCGGTTGCGGCATACCCGGCAGGCGAATCGGCAAACTGCTCAGGAACTGCACGGCGATCCAGAACGGCAGCATGCTCAGATTCCTTCCTTCAACACGCCATCGGCGGCGACTTGCAGGTTGAACAACCCGCCATGACCGACTTCGACATTCAGCAACTGCTCACGGGGCAGCCCCCGAGCCTGGGCCAACAGCAAACGCATCACCCCTCCGTGGCTGATCAACAGCACACGCTCACCGGCATACGCCTTATGCAGGCGTAGGACGGCGCCCAAAACCCGCTGGGAAAACTCGCTGACCGGTTCGCCCTCGGGCGGCGTGAAGCTATACGGATCGGCCCAGAACCGGCCCAAACCTTCGGAGTCGGTCTCCATCAGCGCCGCCGCACTCTGCCCTTCCCATGCACCGAAGTGCAGTTCTTGCAGATCCTTTTCCAGGCTCACCGGCAGATGCAGCCGCGCACCCAACTCATCCGCGAAGCGCGCGCAGCGTTGCAGCGGCGAGCTGATCAGCCGATCCCAAGGCCCCTGCGCCACCACGGCGGCGCGCATCTGTTCCCAGCCCTTGGCAGTCAATGCATCGTCCAGGCTGCCGCGCAGGCCACCCCCCAGTTCGGTTTCGCCATGGCGCAGCAGGTCCAGGTGCAAGGTCATGCCGGACGGTCTGCCACGGCCGCTTCGGCAAACGTCGCCATCTGCCCGTGCAGCGCACAGGCCAGGCGCAGCAACGGCACCGCCAACGCAGCGCCACTGCCCTCGCCCAGGCGCAGGCCCAGTTCCAGCAACGGCTGTGCGTCGAGGCTATGCAAGACATGGCGATGGCCAGGCTCCGCGCCGCGATGACCGAACAGCAGCCAGTCGCGGCACGCCGGGTTCAAGCGCGTGGCGACCAGCGCAGCGACGGTGCAGATAAACCCATCCACCAACACCACAATGCCTTCCTGGGCGCAGGCCAGATAAGCGCCCACCAAGGCAGCGATTTCAAATCCACCGAGATTGCACAGGGTTTGCAGCGCATCCCCGCGCTGCGCGGCATGCAAGGCCAGCGCGCGCTCGATTACCGTCACCTTGTGACTGACGCCCTCGGCATTCAACCCCGTGCCCGGACCTGTCAGGTCGGTCACCTGGCAATCGAGCAAGGCGCAGGCCAGCGCACTGGCAGCGGTGGTGTTGCCAATGCCCATCTCACCGCCGACAAACAACTGCGCACCGCTTTCACGGGCGCGCAGCACACTGTCGCGACCCGCCTGCAATGCCAATCGGCCCTGGGCGCCGGTCATTGCCGAGCCCTTGACGAAATTGGCGGTGCCCGCGCCGAGATTCAGGTGACGGACGCCAGGCAGGCTCAGCGAAGGGCTCACCGTGCCGAGGTCGACCACTTCCAACTGCGCATCCAGTTGCCGCGCCAATACGCTGATGGCCGCGCCACCGGTGACAAAGTTATGCAGCATCTGCCCGGTCACTTCCTGGGGAAACGCCGATACACCCTCGGCAACCACACCATGGTCACCGGCAAAGATGGCAATCCACAGCTGATCCACCGACGGTTTGACCTGGCCCTGCAAGCCGGCCAATTGCACCGCCAGCGCTTCCAGCTGGCCCAGGGAACCGGCCGGTTTGGTCAATTGCTGCTGGCGCGCCAGGGCTTGTTCGTACGCCGAGGCGTCAATGGCCTTACAAGGGTTGAGCCACCAGGTGTCAGTCATAACGCAGTACCTTTCAACGTCAGGGGCAGGCCGGCAACCGTCAGGACAACACGCTGACACCGCTCGGCCAAGGCTTGATGCAGCCAACCGGCTTCATCCACATAGCGGCGAGTCAATTCGCCCAGCGGCACGACACCCAGACCGGTCTCGTTGCTGACAAAAATAATTTCACCCGGCAGCACGGCCAGGGTTTCCAGCAATTGATCGCGCTCAAACGCCAGGCGCTGCGCGTCTTCGAGCATCAGCAGATTGGTCAGCCACAGGGTCAGGCAATCCACCAGCAGGCAACGACCGGGCGCGGCGTTTTCGCGTAGCACCCGTGCCAGCTCGACAGGTTCTTCGATCAAACCCCAGTGATCAGGACGACGCTCACGATGCAAGGCAACGCGGGCATTCATCTCGCCGTCAAGCGGCTGGCTGGTGGCGATATAGATGACGGGCAAAGCGCTGTCGCTGGCGAGCTTTTCGGCCAGACGGCTTTTACCGGAACGAGCGCCGCCTAAAATCAGTTGAAGCATGAGACACCCCCTACCCACCCACCATAAGTGGCCGTTACCGCAGGAATGGATATGTACACCGAAAGCCCCCTCCCACATTTGAACCGTGTGTACACCCTTAAACCCCACACAGATTGCGCAACAAATCGGTATCCAAATGGTTCTCCACTAAATCCGCCAACCGTTCGATATCGCGCTCGCGCAGGGCGTGGTAGTCCACCTCCTGCACAGCCTGCAACCCGGCCCAACGCAGCAACGCACTGCAGGCCGCCGGGGTCTCGAACAAGCCGTGCAGATACGTGCCGAGAATCTGCCCGTCAGCGCTTTGCGCGCCGTCACTGCGACCGTCCTCCAGCAGTACGGCGGCGTTCGACAGGGCAGCGCCGCACGTCACGCCCGCATGAATTTCATACCCGCTGACCTCGGCATCCTCCAGCAACAAACGCCCGCGAACATTACGCAGTTGCTTCTCTTCTTCCAGGGTGGTGCTGAACGCCAGCAGCCCCAGGCCGTCGCTGGAACCCGCTGGCCCTTCCAGCCCCAACGGGTCGTGCACCTGCTCACCGAGCATCTGCAAGCCGCCGCAAATCCCCAGCACCTTGCCGCCGTAGCGCAAGTGCCGCGCCACGGCGGTGTCCCAGCCATTGGCACGCAGGTAGGCGAGGTCGCTGCGCACGCTTTTCGAGCCGGGCAGGATGATCAGGTCGGCGGCCGGAATCGGCTGGCCCGGCCCGATGAACTGCAAGTCCACTTGGGGATGCAGGCGCAGCGGATCAAAATCCGTATGGTTGCTGATGCGCGGCAACACCGGCACAACTACCTTGAGCACCTGCGCCGCCTTGTCGGTTTGGCGCCGGTCGATGCCGTCCTCGGCTTCCAGGTGCAGGTCCATCACGTAGGGCAATACGCCGACCACCGGTTTGCCGGTGCGTGCTTGCAACCAATCCAGGCCGGGTTGCAGCAGTGCAATGTCGCCGCGAAAACGGTTGATGATGAAACCTTTGACCCGCGCCTGTTCGCTGGGCGAGAGCAATTCCAGGGTGCCGACCAGATGGGCGAACACCCCGCCGCGATTGATGTCGGCAATCAGCAGCACCGGGCAATCCACCGCTTCGGCGAAACCCATGTTGGCGATGTCGTTGGCGCGCAGGTTGATCTCGGCCGGGGAGCCTGCGCCTTCCACCATCACCACCGGGTAGGCTTCGCTCAACCGCGCGTGGGAAGCCAGCACTGCCTGCATCGCGATGGCTTTGTAGTCGTGATAGGCCACCGCGTTCATGCTGGTCACGGCGCGGCCATGGATGATCACCTGGGAGCCGGTGTCGCTGTTGGGCTTGAGCAGAACCGGGTTCATATCGGTATGGGGCGCCAGGTTGGCCGCCTGGGCCTGCACCGCCTGGGCCCGGCCGATCTCGCCGCCCTCGGCCGTCACCGCACTGTTAAGCGCCATGTTCTGTGGTTTGAACGGCACCACGGCAATGCCCTGGCGTACCAGCCAACGGCACAACGCGGTCACCAGGGTACTTTTGCCGGCATCGGAGGTGGTGCCTTGCACCATCAGCGTACTCATGAGGCGTCCTTGTAGGCTGCCAGCGCTTCGTCAAGGCGCAGCCAATCGGCCTCGGTGTCGGGCAGGCCAAACCGGACGCTGCTGTTGTGCACAAACAGGCGCAGCAAGATGCCGCGTTGCGCCATGAATTCGTGCATGCGCTCGGCGTGCGGGGTGATCAACCATTGGAACAACGCGCAGCCGCCCTGGGGTTGAAAGCCACGGCGTTCGAGCATTTCAAACAAACGCTGGGCGGCCTCGGTGCAGCGTGCCCGCTGCCGTGCATGGCCGGCGGTATCGCGCAGGCACACTTGGCCCAGCACCCGCGTCGGCCCGCTGACGGCCCACGGCCCGACCTGTTCGGCCAGCAGTTTGAGCAGCCTGCGTTCGGCCAGCACAAAGCCCAGGCGCACCCCGGCCAGGCCGAAAAACTTGCCGAACGAACGCAGCACAATCAGGCCGACCTGATGGGCCTGGTTCGCCAGGCTCAACTGCGGGGTGACATCCATGAATGCTTCGTCCACCACCAGCCAGCCGCCGCGCTGGGCCAGCCTTGTGTGCCAGTCCAGCAGGCGCTGCGGGGTCAGGCTCAGTCCGGTGGGGTTATTGGGATTGACCACCACCAGCACGTCGAGGCCGTCGAGGAAGAAGTCGACTTCCTGCTCCTGCACTTCACGCACCACGTAACCAGCGCGACGCCAGGCCTCGGCGTGCTCGGCGTAGCACGGCGACAGCACGCCGACCTTGCCGGCACGGCGCAGGCGCGGCAGCAACTGGATCGCTGCCTGGGAGCCGGCCACCGGCAGGAGATGGGCAGCGCCGTAATACTCGCTGGCCGCTTGTTCCAGGCCGTCGTCGGATTCCGGCAAGCGCGCCCAGGCCCGCAGCGGAATCTCCGGGATCGGCCAGGGCCAGGGCGCGAGGCCGCTGGAAAGGTCGAGCCAATCGGCCTCGGCAATCCCGTACTGAATCGCCGCCTTGCGCAGCCGGCCACCGTGTTCAAGCATAAAATTGCCCCCCCACGCATAGAATCAGCAACCACAACCATACGCCGCGCTGCACCAGCTGCCAGCCGCGGTCGATGGAATCGGCATCCGCCGCCGGGCCTTCGCCCAACTGCGGACGATGATGCACCTCGCCGTGGTAAATCGCGGCGCCACCCAGCTCAACGCCCAACGCGCCAGCGCCGGATGCCATCACCGGCCCGGCATTGGGGCTGTCCCAAGTCGGCCCCTGGGTGCGCCAGCATTTGAGGGCCAGGCGGGTTTTGCCCAGCACGGCGTAGGTCAAAGCCACCAGGCGTGCAGGAATATAGTTGAGTACATCGTCGATCTTGGCCGCGGCCCACCCGAAGCGCTCGAAGCGTTCATTGCGATAGCCCCACATGGCGTCGAGGGTGTTGCTCAGGCGGTAGAGCACTACGCCTGGCACACCGGCGACGACAAACCAGAACAGCGCGGCAAACACCGCATCGCTGCCGTTTTCCAGCACCGATTCGGTGGCGGCGCGGGCGACTTCGGTGCGGTCCAGTTCGCTGGTCTGGCGGCTGACCAGGTAGCTCACCCGTGTGCGGGCCGCGTCGAGGTCATCGCTGCGCAGGGCCTGGGCCACCGGGATCACATGCTCGCCGAGGCTGCGCATGCCGAGGGCGCAGTACAACGCGAGGATCTCCAGAACCCAGCCGATATACGGCGCCCACGACAACGCGGTGGCCAGCAGGGTCAACGGCACCACGGCGATAAACCACGCGGTCACGCCATGGCTGCGCCAGCCACGGCCACCGCTGTTGAAACGCTGCTCGATGCGCCCGGCAAAATTGCCGAACGCCACCAGCGGATGCCAGCGCCTGGGCTCGCCCAGCAGCGCATCCAGCGCCACCGCAGCGACACACAGCAAGGCCACACTCATTGACTCACTCCCCACACATTCTCATACAACATGTCACTCAACGGCCGAGGCTCGGTCCAGCCTTCGAGCTGCAACATCGGTGCCGGGTAAAATTCCGTCACCGGCCCCAGGCACAAGACCGCCAGGGGTTTCGCACCGGGCGGCAGGCCCAGCAGGTCGGCCAGGGCCTGGGGTTCGAACAGCGAGACCCAGCCCATGCCCAGCCCCTCGACCCGCGCGGCCAGCCACAGGTTCTGGATCGCACAGGACAGCGACGCCAGGTCCATCTCCGGCAGGGTACGCCGCCCGAAGATGTGGCGCTCGCGATCATCCATCAACGCCGCCACCAGCACTTCGGCGCAGTCGTGGATACCTTCGACCTTGAGCTTCATGAACGCGTCGGAGCGCTCGCCCAACGCCTCGGCGGTGCGCACGCGCTCTTCTTCCACCAACTGTTGAATCTGGCTTCGCAACGCGCGGTCGCTGATGCGGATAAACCGCCAAGGCTGCATCAGGCCGACGCTGGGGGCCTGGTGCGCGGCCTGGAGCAGGCGATGCAGCAATTCGGGGGCGACCATGCCGCCGCTGAAGTGACGCATGTCGCGGCGTTCGGCGATGGCGCGGTAGACGGCGTCGCGGTCGGCCTGGGGGAAAGCGTTGTCGGTCATGGCCCTATTGGGGGCAAGCCCCCTCCCACAGTGGATAGGGTTTCAGCTCGGTCCGGCGCAAACAAGGCGGCTACCGCCGTCGGATTCGACGGGAAATAGAAGTGCACGTAAGAGGCGGTCATCCGCCCCTGTCGGAAGACCGCTTCGGCACCGCGCCCGCCGTTCGGGCTGAGGCCACGGGCAATCGGCTGGCACTCGGTGCTGGTCAGGGAATGATGATACGTGTGCCCGCGCAGCACGCCTTCCGGCAGTTCGACGCTTTGCAGGGCCAGGGCGGCCAGTTTCTTTTGCATCACCGCATCGCCTTGCAGCAGGCCGACCAGTTCGGCGCGGATGCCGTCGACATCGGTGAGCGAATCCAGCAGGTAGAGCATGCCGCCGCACTCAGCGAGCAAGGGCTTGCCGGCGGCATGGTGGTTACGAATAGCTTCAAGCATCGGGGTGTTTTCCGACAGCGCCTGGTGATGAAGTTCCGGGTAACCGCCGGGTAAATAGAGGCTGTCAGCCTCGGGCAGCTGGCGATCATGGATCGGCGAGAAAAACGTCAGTTCGGCCCCCATCGCTCGCAGCAGGTCAAGGCTGGCGCCATAGGTAAAGGCGAAGGCTTCGTCACGGGCCACCGCAATGCGTACACCGGCCAGCAACGGCTCGGCCGCGATCACTTCCGGCGCGGCGAAGGTCACCGGTGGCGGCAATGCGACTTCACAGCTGCTGCCCAATGCCTGGGCGGCGGCGTCCAGGCGCACGTCGAGATCGTTCAGTTCGCTGGCTTGCACCAGGCCCAAATGGCGGCTGGGCAGTTCGATCCCGGTTTCGCGGGACAGTGCGCCATACCAGCGCAGGCCTTCGGTCAGGCTGCCTTCCAGCAGTTGCGCATGGCGCAGGGTACCGACGCGGTTGGCCAGCACCCCGGCGAATGGCAGGTCCGACTGATAGCGCGCCAGGCCTAGGGCCAGGGCGCCAAAGGTCTGGGCCATGGCGGTGCCGTCGATTACTGCGAGCACCGGCACGCCGAAGTGCCGCGCCAGGTCGGCGCTGGACGGTGTGCCATCGAACAGACCCATCACGCCTTCGATCAGGATCAGGTCGGCCTCGCCCGCCGCTTCCCACAGCAGGCGACGACTTTCCTGCTCGCCCACCATCCACATGTCCAACTGATACACCGGCGCACCGCTGGCACGCTCGTGGATCATCGGGTCCAAGAAGTCCGGGCCGCATTTGAACACGCGCACCTTGCGCCCCAGGTTGCGGTGCAAACGGGCCAGCGCGGCGGTGACGGTGGTTTTGCCCTGGCCGGACGCCGGTGCGGCGATCAGGACGGCCGGGCAATGACGGGGCTGATTCAAAGTTCGACGCCCTTCTGTGCCTTGATACCGGCCTGGAACGCGTGCTTGAGCATGCCCATTTCGGTGACGGTGTCGCCCATTTCGATCAATTCAGGCTTGGCGCCACGGCCGGTGACCACCACGTGTTGCATCGGCGGACGGGCCTGCAGGTCGCTCAGAACCTGATCGAGGTCCAGGTAGCCATGCTTGAGGGCGATGTTCAGCTCATCCAGCACCACCAGGCCGATGGTGGGGTCTTGCAGCAGTTCACGGGAGACGGCCCAGGCGGCTTCGGCGGCGGCGATATCGCGTTGGCGGTCCTGGGTCTCCCAGGTGAAGCCTTCGCCCATCACGTGGAAACGCACCTGTTCGGGGAAGCGACGGAAGAACAACTCCTCACCGGTGCTGTTGCGCCCCTTGATGAACTGCACCACACCACACTGCATGCCGTGGCCCATGGCGCGCGCGAGCATGCCGAATGCGGAGCTGCTCTTGCCTTTGCCGTTGCCGGTCAGCACCAGCAGCAAGCCGCACTCATTGGGGGAATTGGCGATGCGCTCGTCGATCACGGCTTTTTTGCGCAGCATGCGCGCCAGGTGGCGTTCGTCGCGGTCGGGGGTATCGGTCATGGCAGCTCTCCGTTGGGGCTGGACAAAAACGGCAGGCAGGAAAAAACAGACAGCCAAGCATCGCCCACCGTGATGCTGTTGGATGATCCAGGCCGGTCTCCGGGCTCATGAGTGGCGCGCTTGCTCATCTACAGAGCGAACACGCCGACGGCGCGCCTTCCCATATCGCGGGCGATACAGTGGCAAAAGGCACCGTCTTGACTCATTTACCGTTGCGGGGGCAGCGCCGGAATCGCGGCAGCACTGTGTACAAGTGCGCTCGCTCACCGGCTTCCCTGTTTCACTCGGTCGACCCATGGGTCACAGAGCACCTGGAACAAGCCGCGAAGGTTAGTGGGTTGGGGGTGGAGCGTCAATTAAAGCTGGCCTTGCACTTGAACCATCGCACCAGCGCCCTCCTCTACCCTTACAGGTATCAAGGAGAACACCATGCATAAAACCAGACTCGCCCTACTCATCATGCTCGCCGGCACCCTCGCGGCCTGCGGTGAAAGCTCCACCCTGCAGGTGTCCGACGGCACCGGGCCATCGCCCAAGCTACCGGAGCCAAACAACACGCTGATTCCCACCGTGAACATTGCCCCGGCAATCGGCTGGCCAGAGGGCGTGAAGCCGACCGCAGCGGCCGGCACCCAAGTGGCGGCGTTCGCCGAAGGCCTGGACCACCCGCGCTGGCTGTATGTGCTGCCCAACGGCGATGTGCTGGTGGCAGAAACCAATGCGCCGCCGAAACCGGATGATTCCACGGGCATTCGCGGCTGGGTCATGGAGAAGGTCATGGGCCGCGCCGGCGCCGGGGTGCCAAGCCCGAACCGCATCACCCTGTTGCGCGATGCCGATCACGATGGCGTCGCCGAGACCCGCACGGTGTTCCTGGAAAACCTCAACTCGCCCTTCGGCATGACACTGGTCGGCAATGACCTGTACGTGGCCGATTCGGACAAGCTGTTGCGCTTCCCCTATCAAGCGGGCGAAACCGCGATCAAGGCACCTGGCACCAAGGTGGTCGACCTGCCGGGCGGCCCCCTGAATCACCACTGGACCAAGAACGTGATCGCCAGCAAGGACGGCAGCAAGTTGTACGTGAGCGTTGGCTCCAACAGCAACGTCGGTGAGAACGGTCTTGAAGCGGAACAGGGCCGCGCGGCTATCTGGGAAGTGGATCGCGCCAGCGGCCAGCACCGCATTTTCGCTTCCGGCCTGCGCAACCCTAACGGCATGGCCTGGGAACCCCAGAGCGGCAAGCTATGGACAGCGGTAAACGAGCGCGATGAGATCGGCAGCGACCTGGTGCCGGACTACATCACCTCGGTCAAGGATGGCGGGTTCTATGGCTGGCCCTTCAGCTATTACGGCCAGCATGTGGATGTGCGCGTCACACCGCAGAACCTGGACCTGGTCGCCAAGGCAATTGCGCCGGACTATGCAGTAGGGCCGCACACGGCGTCTTTGGGCCTGACGTTCGCCGAGGGCAGCAAACTCCCGGTGCCGTTCAGCAACGGCGCATTCATCGGCCAGCATGGCTCGTGGAATCGCAAGCCACACAGTGGCTACAAGGTGATCTTCGTGCCATTCGAGGGTGGCCAGCCTAAAGGTCAGCCGGTGGATGTGCTGACCGGGTTCCTCGACAAAGATGAGAAAGCCATGGGTCGGCCGGTGGGCGTGGTGATTGATCAGCAGGGGGATTTGCTAGTGGCGGATGATGTGGGGAATAAGGTGTGGCGGGTGTCGGCGGCTAAATAAACGCCCCTAGAAGCAACACAAACCCAATGTGGGAGGTGGCTTGCTCCCTCCCACATTGAGCTTGGTGTTTGACTCAGGGATTACGTGCCAGATTTGCTGGCAACACACGCTTGGCGCTCAGATAAGCATTCTGCCAATACGCCTTGGACAAGGTATCCAGCTTCACCGTACCGCCGGTTTGCGGCGCATGGACAAAGCGGCCTTCGCCCACATAGATCCCGGCGTGGCTGACCTGGGAACCGCCACCGGTGGCGAAGAACAGCAAATCGCCGGTCTGCAGGTTCTGCTCGCTGACATCCTGGGCGCGCATCACGATCAGTTCGCGGGTAGTGCGCGGCAGGGAGATGCCGGCGGCGTCGCGGAAGACAAAGCCGATCAGGCCGCTGCAATCAAAACCCGAGTCCGGCGTGTTGCCGCCCCAACGGTAAGGCGTGCCGACCAGGCCCAGCGCACGAAAGAGCACGTCTTCGGCCGCAGGCGAGAAATTCTGGGTGGAATAGTTGAATACCGGCTTGGGCTTGACCGCAACGGGAGCAGGCGGCGGCCGGCTGGCGCAGGCGCTGATCAGCGCGGCGCAGAGAATAAGGAGCAGGCGGGCTGTGGTCGACATGTGCAGAACAATCCTGGTCTGGATGCGGCTATCGCTGCCGAACGCTGAAAACCAGAACGCGCAAGCAAAGCTCGCGCGAACGGATTACAACAATGTCCAGGGATTCTAGCGCTTACACGTCAAACTTCAAGTATCACTTTAAGTTTACTTACTGGCGGTAACCGTAGTCGGGGCCATGGCGAGTGCGCGCTTGGCTTCGATGAAGGTTTTGCTCCAGTAACTGTCGCCAAGGCTGTCGACTCGAACACCGCCACTGCGACGGCTGCTGGAGTGGATAAACTGGTTATCGCCCAGGTAGATACCGGCGTGGCTTACGCGACCACGGCCTGCTGTACTGAAGAAAAGCAGATCACCGGGCTTGAGGTTATTGCGCGCGACCAACGGTGCTTTCACGTTGATCATTTCGCGAGTGGAGCGTGGCAGGTTCATGCCAGCTTCTTCACGAAACAGGTAGCCGATAAAACCGCTGCAGTCGAAACCGGCCTCAGAGGTACCGCCGAAACGGTAACGGGTACCGATCAGGGACATGCCGCGTTCGAGGATGCTGTCGGCCAGAACTGGAAGCTGGTAAGGCTTGTTGCCGGAAAAATCGGCCAGTTCCTTTTCGGTTGCTTGCTCTTCTTTATAAAGCGTTTCTTCATAAACAGAAGCAGATTGTGCAGCAACGAATTTTGCCTGGGACTGTTGTTGAGTTTTTTGCTGCTCAACCACCTGTTGAGGGTGGGAGGCGCAACCAAACAACAGGGTAACGAGTGCGAGGGGCACGAGGGGTGCGAAGCGATTTAGCATGGGCACGACCGTGGCTGGTATGTAAAGAAGTCGAGACTATGCCTTCTATCACATCGATTTGCAAATTCAATCGTGATCTATGTGACTTCGCGATTGGACTATGACATCTAAGCCGTAATTCCATTTATCGGTTCAAATGCGTAGCCAACGTGGCTTAAACGCAGGATTTCTGGCGCCTGTAAATTGCCGAAGCCCGTAGATTCAACCAGTTACCAGCCCAAAGTTTCTTTGAGAAAAGGGATCGTCAATTTTCGTTGAGCCTGCAAAGAGGCCTGATCGAGCTGTTCGAGCAAATCGAACAACGCGCTCATGCTGCGGGTGCCACGGGTGAGGATAAAGTGCCCGACTTCATCGGTGAGGTGCAGGCCGCGACGGGATGCGCGCAATTGCAGGGCGCGCAATTTGTCTTCGTCGGACAGCGGGCGCATCTGGAAGATCAGCGCCAGGGTCAGGCGCGACTTGAGGTCGGCCAGCTTCACCGGCAACTCGCGTGGCGAGGTAGAGGCAGCAATCAACAAGCGCCGGCCGCTGTCACGCAAGCGGTTGAACAGATGGAACAGCGCCTCTTCCCAATCCGCCTTGCCGGCCACCGCCTGCAGATCGTCCAGGCACACCAGTTCGTATTGCTCAAGGTTGTCGAAGATCCCGATGCCCCGATCCATCAACTCGGCCAGGGGCAGGTAGACCGCCGGCTCGCCCATCTGCTCGAAACGCAGGCACGCAGCCTGCAACAGGTGGGTACGCCCCACGCCGTGCTTGCCCCACAGATAGATCAGGCTTTCGGTCCACCCGGCGTCGGCTTCGCAGAGCCGCTCGACATAGCCGAGTGCAGCGGCATTGGCGCCTGGGTAGTAATTGATAAAGGTAGCGTCATCACGCAGACGCACACCTAAGGGCAGCTGAATCGGTTTCATGCTGACTGAACGGCTCCCATCGAACCGTTAGTGGCCTCTGTGTAAAGTTTGCAAAGTTTATACCCGTGACGCCGGGCGCACAATGCAGCAGACCACAAGCAAAATCAAAGGTTTGCGTTAACTCGCCGGTTTTAAGCGGATTGTTTGACGCCGTAGCCCCATAAACAACAAACCCGGCCGAAGCCGGGTTTATGACGCAGCGGTTACAGCTCGGGGCCTTCGACCCCCGTATAGGCGTCGGAATCCTTGTACAAATCGTGCATGTGGCGCACCAGCACCATGATCACCGCCGCCACCGGCAGGGCCAGCAGGATACCGGTAAAGCCGAACAGCTCGCCGCCCGCCAGGATCGCAAAGATCACCGCCACCGGGTGCATGCCAATCCGGTCCCCCACCAGCAACGGCGTGAGCACCATGCCCTCTAAGGCCTGGCCGACCATGAACACCGCGACAATCCCCAGCATCGGGTACAGGTCGCCGCCAAACTGGAACAACCCGGCCACCAACGCCGCGCCGATACCGATCACAAAACCCATATACGGCACGATAGCGGCAAGGCCGGCAATCAGGCCGATCAACAGGCCCAGCTCCAGGCCGATGGCCATCAAGCCTGCCGCGTAGATGACCCCCAGTGCCAGCATCACCAGCAACTGCCCGCGCACAAAGGCGCCAAGCACCTCATGGCACTCGCCGGCCAGGGCCACGATGCGCTCTTCGCGGCTGCGTGGTAGCAGGCTGCGGATCTTGGCCATCATGATGTCCCAATCGCGCAGCAGGTAGAACGCCACCACCGGGATCAGCACCAGGTTGGTCAGCCAGCCGATCAGCGCCAGGCTGGAGGCGGTCGCCTGACTGAGGATCACCCCCACAATATCGGTGGTCTGCCCCATGTGTTCGCTGATCGCCGCCTTGACCTTGTCGAACTTCCAGAAACCGTCCGCCAGCCCGAGCTTGGTTTGGGCCCACGGCATCGCCGTGTGCTGCAGCCAGTCGAGCATCTGCGGCGCCAGCTCATAGAGCCGAAACAGTTGCTTGGCCAGCATTGGCACCAGCACCAGCACCAGCGCGGTGATGATCAACGTGAACAACGCAAACACTGCAACCACACCCAAGGTCCGCGACAGACCGGCTTTTTCCAGGCGATCCACCACGGGATCGAACAGATAGGCGAGCAGCAACGCAACCAGGAACGGCGTCAGGATCGAATGCAGCAAGAACACAAAAACGCACAGCAGGACTATCCCGCCAAGCCACACCCAACGACGCGTATCCGCCATAAACCACTCCATTACTTGCTTCTATCTATATAGGAAGAACTTTTACCAGCGAAAACGCAGTTGCGCCTGAGGCTCCGGGGCGGCGACCGGTTGCGTACCTTCGATGACCGGTTGCTGAGTTGGGGCCTCACCCGAAGGCACCTCCTGCAATTTGGCCAGGCTCAACTGGGTACGCAACTGATCGGCGCTGCCGTTGACCCGGTACACAATACGATTGCCATCCACCCATTGCGGCTGACCGCCAAACGGCTCAAGCAGGTGCCCCAACGCCGCGTACCGCTCCAGGTTCATGCCCTGCACTTCCAGCAATTGTTCGGTACTCACACCGGGCTTGACCGCAAAGCGCGGCGCCAGTTTTTGGCTGACCGCCAGCATGACCGCATCGGCCAGCGCGCCAGTGTCAGCGCCTTGCTCGGTGCCCTGCTCGCTCTTGTCGCCCAGCCATAGTCGCCATTTGGCCTGCCATTGATTGCCTTCCTGGCGTGCATGCACGGCAAGCAAGGCGTCGGCACCGTAGCGCTCGGACGCGGCACGCAACGGTGTGGCGTCGGCACTTTCCAGATTCGGCGCCGTGGCGACGACCTGCTCATCCAGATCCCCCAGCGGCAGGCGCAACGGCAAGCCACGGTGTTGTGCCGCACGGCGCAACGCCTGGGCGACAGCCTGACCATCGCCGACCAGGCTGCTGCCTTCGGTGGAGTCGTTCAGCCACCAGCCGAGGATCGATGGCCGGTTGCTGCCCCAGATCGACAGGCCGGCGTCACGCAAGGCGCGATCAGTGCTGACCGGATCGAAGTCCACTTGCAAGCTCTCGGGCGGGCCGGCGTCGTAACCGTATTGAGTGATGATTTGCTGCGGATCCTTGCGAATCGCCGCCAGGCCCGGGCCTTCGGCGGCCTTGGCATCGCCGGTGAGGCGGATGACCAGGGTCTGCACCGCACGCTGAGTGGCCTGGTCGCGCTCCTGCGGGGACTGGCTGCTGACCGGTTCAAGTACTTGATAAAGGCCATTGAGGGTTTCGGCATGACTCGCCAGGCTGATCAACGACAAGCAGCCTACAAAAAAGACATTACACAGACGCATGGAAGATTCCCGAACGACAAATTTAGCGGCTGGAACAGACCGCGTGAAATCGGCATAGCCAGGCTGTGACCACAGCGACAACTAAAACATTCACGGGGTCCCGGTAAGTTTTCGCCATGTCATTAACGACAGCGGTTTAAAGGCTATACCTTAATACGTGCCTGAACAGACCCGATTAGCATTTTTTTAACCTGCTTTTTTAAATCTATGTGCCCTGCCCGTCGGCCCGAGGATGGCCGCTGCCCCTCAAGCCTGATAAAATCGCGCGCCTTCGCAGACCGTCAACGGCTGGGCCTTTTACCAAAAGCGCCTGCCCGCTCGGTCGTTACCCCTGAATCCCCCCTAAAGGCCTGGATCATGAGCAAGCAACCCTCCCTGAGCTACAAGGACGCCGGTGTAGACATCGACGCCGGTGAAGCATTGGTCGAACGCATCAAGAGCGTTGCCAAGCGCACTGCGCGCCCCGAAGTCATGGGCGGCCTGGGCGGTTTTGGCGCCCTCTGCGAGATCCCGGCCGGCTACAAGCAGCCTGTATTGGTTTCCGGCACCGACGGTGTGGGCACCAAGCTGCGCCTGGCACTGAACCTGAACAAGCACGACAGCATCGGCATCGACCTGGTGGCCATGTGCGTCAACGACCTGGTGGTATGCGGTGCCGAGCCGTTGTTCTTCCTCGACTACTATGCCACCGGCAAGCTGAACGTCGAGACCGCCACCCAGGTGGTGACCGGCATCGGCGCCGGCTGCGAACTGTCGGGTTGCTCCCTGGTCGGCGGCGAAACCGCTGAAATGCCAGGTATGTACGAAGGCGAAGACTACGACCTGGCCGGCTTCTGCGTCGGCGTCGTGGAAAAAGCCGAGATCATCGACGGCTCCAAAGTGGCTGCCGGTGACGCCCTGCTCGCCCTGCCATCGTCCGGCCCGCACTCCAACGGCTACTCGCTGATCCGCAAGATCATCGAAGTGTCCGGCGCCGACATCGAGAACATCCAACTCGACGGCAAACCGCTGACCGACCTGCTGATGGCGCCGACCCGCATCTACGTCAAGCCGCTGCTCAAGCTGATCAAGGACACCGGCGCCGTCAAGGCCATGGCCCACATCACCGGTGGCGGCCTGCTGGACAACATCCCGCGCGTACTGCCAAAAGGCGCCCAGGCGATCGTCGACGTGGCCAGCTGGCAGCGTCCTGCGGTATTCGACTGGCTGCAAGAGAAAGGCAACGTCAACGAAACCGAAATGCACCGCGTGCTGAACTGCGGCGTGGGCATGGTCATCTGCGTGGCGCAAGAACACGTTGAAACCGCGCTGAACGTTCTGCGTGAAGCCGGCGAGCAGCCTTGGGTCATCGGCCAGATCGCCACCGCCGCCGAAGGCGCGGCTCAGGTTGAACTGAAGAACCTCAAGGCGCATTGATGTCCCAGACCTGTGATGTCGTGGTGCTGCTCTCCGGCACCGGCAGTAACTTGCAGGCCCTGATCGACAGCACGCGCACCGGCGACAGCCCGGTGCGCATCGCTGCGGTGATCTCCAACCGCAGCGACGCCTACGGCCTGCAACGCGCCAGGGACGCGGGTATCGAAACCCGCTCGCTGGATCACAAGGCTTTCGAAGGCCGCGAGGCCTTCGACAGCGCCCTGGTCGACCTGATCGACGCCTTCAACCCCAAACTCGTGGTACTGGCCGGTTTCATGCGCATCCTCAGCGCTGATTTCGTGCGCCACTATGAAGGGCGCCTGCTGAATATCCACCCGTCCCTGCTGCCCAAATACAAAGGCATGCACACGCACCAGCGCGCGCTGGATGCCGGTGACAGCGAGCATGGCTGCAGCGTGCACTTCGTCACCGAGGAACTCGATGGCGGGCCTCTGGTCGTACAGGCAGTGGTTCCGGTAGAGTCTGACGACTCCGCGCAGACACTTGCGCAGCGGGTTCATACCCAGGAACACAGGATTTACCCGCTGGCTGTGCGCTGGTTTGCCGAGGGGCGGTTGATTCTTGGTGACCAGGGTGCATTATTGGACGGCCAGTTACTTGCGGCCAGCGGCCACTTGATTCGAACCTAGGAGATTTTATGCGTCGCGCCTTGCTCTTCGCTTTTGCGCTGTTCGCCTTGCCTGCCGTGCAAGCGGCAGATCTACACCCGTTCTCCGCCAGCTACACCGCCGACTGGAAACAGTTGCCCATGAGTGGTTCGGCAGAACGCAGCCTGACCAAGAACGGTGACGGCACCTGGACCTTGAACTTCAAGGCTTCCATGATGATCGCCAGCCTGACCGAAACCAGCGTGATCCTGTTTGATAAGGACACTCTGCAACCCAAGAGCTACACCTTCGAACGCGGCGGTTTGGGCAAGGCCAAAAAGATCAACCTGGACTTCGATCCGTCGACCAAAAAAGTAACGGGTTTTGAAAACAAAGACCCGGTCAACGTCCCTCTGCAAAGCGGCATGCTCGACAAATCGACGTACCAGTTGGCCCTGCAACGCGACGTCGCAGCGGGCAAGAAAAGCATGAGCTACAACGTGGTTGAAGGCACTGACGTCGACACCTACGACTTCCGCGTGATCGGCCCGGAAAAAGTCCAGACCAAGGTCGGCAGCATTGACGCGATCAAAGTTGAGCGCGTACGCGACCCGACTCAAAGCAAGCGCATCACCCAGATGTGGTTTGCCAAGGACCTGGGCGGCATTTTGGTAGCCCTGCGCCAGGTGGAAACCGACGGCAAGGAATACAACATCATGCTGCAGGACGGTACCGTTGACGGCAAGGCCATCAAGGGCAGCTGATTGGCTTGATGAGCTGAAAAGAGCCTCGCTGAATGCGGGGCTTTTTTTCGTCTGGGGGTTTTGGGTTCAAGTGTCTTCCGTCATCGGGAGCAAGCCCCCTCCCACATTTGAACTGCGAGCACTTTCCCCTGTGGGAGGGGGCTTGCTCCGGTACAAACCGGGGACATCGTTTACATTTCTAACCGGGGACATGGTTTACAGGCTAATACGCATGATCAGGAGGTAACTGATCATGCCCTGGAACCAAGAGTCCCCCATGAATCAAAGAATCAAG